>JAPHRL010000037.1 GCA_026195755.1 Kangiella sp.
AACCATTGTTTGGCATGGAAAATGCAGGAGTTAACGCTTCGCTAACTACTGCTACCGATGATATTGCAGCCGCGGGTAACATTTTTGATGGTGCTCTAACACCGCAAAATACTCAGAGCTATATGCTTGGCAAGGTTATTGGTGGTATTGGCGCTGACCCTTATCAAAGTGGTCATCAAGAAGGGGTTGATGGTGTGTTGCCGACAGACTCTGAATACAGAGATGCTTTTAGTGTTATTGAAAAGGAAGTGGATTTATTCAACCTTATGGTTTTACCCCGCGCAGAAGCAACTGACGGTACACAAAGTGATAGTCAACGTAAAAGTGCATTCAATATAGCCAGTAGCTTTTGTGCAAAAAAACGCGCTTTTCTATTAGTCGATCCGCCCTCCGATAATGGGCCTAACAAATGGACTGACTCATCCAATACTTCAACTGGAGTCGATGCACTAAGAGTTGGATTAGAAACTCGCAACAGTGCCGTTTATTGGCCACGTCTCAAAAAAGCCAATGGAAGCTTCCAGGATCCATCAGGAGCGATGGCAGGTCTTATCTCACGTACTGATTCATCACGAGGTATTTGGAAAGCGCCAGCCGGTGTAGAGGCCACTCTCAGAGGTGTTAGTGGTGTCGAGTATCCTATGAGCGATCCAGATAATGGTGTTATTAACCCTAAAGCTGTTAATGCTCTCAGGGTTTTCCCTGATGGTGTTTTAAGTTGGGGAGCTCGCACCCTTATCGGCTTCAACGACTCTGGAAACATTGATGATAAGTACATTCCTGTTCGTCGCACAATGCTATATATCGAAGAGTCTTTATACAGAGGATTAAGGTTTGCCGTATTCGAGCCAAACGACGAGCCACTCTGGTCTCAAATTCGACTAGCTGCCGGTTCATTTATGAACACCTTGTTTAGACAAGGAGCTTTTGCCGGAAAAAAAGCATCGGATGCTTATTACGTACTGTGTGATGCGACAACCACTACAGAGACCGATAAAAATTTGGGCATCGTTAACGTCGTTGTTGGATTTGCACCAGTAAAGCCAGCCGAGTTCGTGGTGCTTACCGTGACCCAGATCGCTGGCCAGATTCAAACATAAGGTAGGAGTTTCTTATGCAGTTTGCAGTTAATACACAAAGAATAGATCCATACAAGAACTTCAAGTTCAGGCTTGTATGGAACGGAAAGACTATTGCCGGAGTAAGTAAGGTTAGTGGTCTGAAAAGAACGACTGAAGTTGTAAGCAACCGAGATGGAGGCGACTTATCAACTAAAAGGCATTCTCCTGGCGTTTCAACTTTTGAAGCGATTACCCTTGAACGTGGCATAACACACGATCATGAGTTTGAGGAGTGGGCAAACAAGGTGTATTCAGTGGAAGGTGATGCGGGTGTATCACTGAAAGATTTCCGCAAAGATATAGTACTTGAGCTTTATAACTTGCAAGGTGTGAAAGTAATCAGCTGGCAAGTATTTAGAGCATGGGTATCAGAATACACTGCTGTTCCAGAGCTGGATGCTAATGCCAACGGTATAGCCTTTGAGTCAATCGTTCTACAGAACGAAGGGTTCCAAAGAGATGAAGCAGTTCAAGAAGTTGCTGAAACTTAATGGGGTTTTAGATGATAGGGTTAACTCTGCACAAGCATTCTGAGAAAGCTATAGAGGTATCGTTTAAAGAGCTAACGGGCAAGGAAGAGCTGGGTTTGGCGAAGTTTGGCGGTACTGAAATGGATGAAATGTACTGGCTTCTCGAACAAATCATTACTGATATTTCAAGTAATGACGAACGCTTGAAGCTAGATGAGCTAACTCTATCGGATTTTGATCTGTGCGTCAGCCACCTGTATGAGCAGCTTTATGGAAGTAGAGTGAACTGTGAGGTTAACTGTCAGTTTTGTAGTGATGGCTTTGAGTTTGATATCGAGTTATCTGACTTCAAAAAAACTATCTTTCTTGACCAGAAAAACTACAGCAGAAATAAAAATGGTGATTATATTTCAAATAAGGGAGAGGAAGTATTCACTTTGCCGAAAGTATCCGATCTTAAAAATCTAAAAGAGTGCCCAGCTGAATCCTGGTTAAAACAATTTCTGCAACAAGGAGAATGTCATTATGAGCAGCTTCAGGAGCACATTGAAACTGCTGGCCCACTAATGTCTCAGGATATATCAGCTGACTGTCCTAACTGCGGTGAGTCCAACCTGGTTCGCTTCGACTTAACTCGTTATTGCCTGCAGTCTCTGAAGGAAGAGCAGAAGTTTTTACTTAAGGAAGTCCATATCATTGCCAACAAATATGGCTGGGGTTTAGACCAAATTTTGTCATTAACACGAAGTGTCCGCAGGCAGTTCGCCGGATTTATTATTGCTGATAACAAAGTACTGAGGGCTTATTCGTGAGTAGCTATATCCAACGCTTAATTTCACGTGGGGTTGAATCATTCAGCAATGCCCCATCACTAAGCTCTGTGGCGAAGAGTCAATCACCGCTTGTTAAGAATGATCAGAGGCTACATGATTTTGACATTAGTCGGACAGTGGATATACCTGTAGGCTTAACGTCAGAAGGTGAGGACGTTAGCAGAAATCACTTCGCCGAGGCTCCTAATAAACAAAGTGCCACTATAAGGCCAGCCGTACAAAACAACACATCACCTAGTACGAAGGAGCAGTCTGCACCCAAGTTAAATAATACCAGCAATGAATTAAAGGACTTTAGACAAGAGGTTCGTTCGAAAGAGGCGTACAACTCATCTTTAATGAAAAGGAAACAAAAAACTGCCAGTCACCCTTTAGTTGAAACAACAAAACTTATAGAGAGAAAAGAGCTCTATCAATCGCCAATAATTCATGAGCATATTACGGAAAATCATATTGTAAGAGACGAACAATCGGACACTATTAACTATGTTGAAATACCAAAGCACTCTGTTCATAGCTTTGAATCCGATAGCCATAGCAGCAATCAGAAGGCGTCAGATTATTCAGAAAAGAATCAAGAAGACAAGCTGAGTATAAGCGACATAGTTTCAAAGCTAACTCCGCCGACTCCGGTTAACCAGCAAGTTCTTAAAGAGCCATCAGTTTATCAAGACAATCACCAGCCTTTCCCAGAGCAGGCTGAACCTCAAGAAATCAGAGCTACAGCACCAGTCAATAGGATAGTTCAAGAATATGACTCGGATAATAATAGCTCGCCAATAAAGCCAACAGTGATCGAAAAGGTTATTGAGAAAGTGGTAGAAAAAGAAGTCGTAAATGGACCTACTCAAGAAGTCAGTAATAAGCAATCTAAGCCTGCAACCGCAGAAAGTTTGTCTAAAATTGGCAGTCTACCCATAAGAAACAGTGTTTTTTCAATTTTTGGGAGCCGGGGATAAATTATGGCGATGCTAGATTTATCATTAGTTACGACCAGTCTAAAAAAACTGGTTGAAGTTAACGTCGCTAACTTATTAGGTGAAACTGTAACGGTTTCTACCATGCCACCAGAGCTTGTTAATGGTGCTTTAAAAACGATTAACTTATATCTGTACCATATTTCTGAAGACCCACACTACAAAAATCACTCTGGTTATCTTGGCACTGAACCACCGATTTCTGGACAGCCGATGGCATTAAACCTGTACTATATTCTGACTCCACATTTTGGTGCCAATGATCAGTTTGATGCCATAACACAGCAACAACTCATTGGTCTTGCCATGAAAACCTTTCATGACTATCCCGTCATTAGCGATGATCTGACGATAGGCCTTGAGGATATTCTTGATGATGATCTGAAAGGTGATGGAAACACAATAGAAATTTGCCTTAGACCTGTAACCCCAGAAGACACGCTTAATTTTTGGGCTGCAGAGGATCGCAAAACAGCAAGGCTATCAGCTTTCTATGAAGTGCGAGTGATATTCCTACAACCAGAAAAACCTACTGTAACTAATAACATAGTGACGAATATGGGGCTCTATGTGCATGCAAAGGGCACTGCAAAACTTCTGGCCAGCAAGAGTGTCATGACTTTTGAACCACCAGCTGTTACTGGTATGGGTCAACAACAAGTACCGCTTTCACCTGCAAAGATTACACTGCAAACAAGTGGCGTTAATAATTCCCAGATCATTGTCAGCGGTGAAAATTTAACTTCGGCTCAGGCAAGAACACTACAGTTACGCTCTGCTGTATTAGATCAGCCAATTAAAATAGATGCAGCACTGAATCCAAACTGGAATATTAAGATTGAGCACAACAAAATACAGATAACGCCACAGCCTATACTTGTCATCGATAATGGTGGAGGGCCCGTTAATCATGAGCTAATTGCAGGCATCTATGATATTTCACTTTTGATCATTGATTATCGCTTTCAGGGTGCAGAGCGTCTTGAGAGTACTTATGAGACTAATCGACTTTCAGTGGCAATTGGACCACATATAGCCTCCAATCCTGTTCTCGACATCAATAATCGATATGCCATCAGTATTGTTAACAGCCTGTCTTTAACGACCTTAATTGATTCAGAGCCACAGGTTATCAATCTCTCAATAGCGGGAAGTATCTATAGAAGGGTGGACGCAATTGCAGCCTTAACTCCAGGTGATTTCCTGGTCGAAGATCACGGCTTATTAGTCGAGCCCCTAGCCAATATATCTGCTCCGGGATTCTATCCTATCCAAATGACAGTCAATGGTGCTGAGTCACAACCCTTCTGGCTGGAGGTCGTGTAATGAAACAAGAGCAATTTAAAACCGTTCCTGACTCTTCAGAAATTACAGCTGCAGAATTAGTCACGCAGTTGGTGCGCTTGAAACTAGAGTCCTGGTTGAATTACTTAAAAGATAATGAAATCGATAATTTGATTGACACTACAGAAGTTTGGGAAGAGCAAAGCAGTTCGCAAATACAAGAGTTAGAGCAAAGGTTATACAGTCAGACCAACTCTCCAAGAAATGTATTGATAGATGTTTTTGGGTTATCAGATGCTGAAATTGCAATGCTCGATACTTGCGTTGCGATTGCGGCTGATTCATCCCTCGAAGATTTAGTCGTTCAATTGCAAGGTAGACCTTATCGTCCTCAAGTCACTGAAAATCTATTGAAAAGATTGTTTAAACTGTCTCCAAAACCGATATGGCAGGCAGCATCACCACTTTCCCGCTGGAAAATGATTGAGCCAATAGAAGACCCATCAGGCTTTTGTATGACCTTTAAAGCTGATCCGGTTATCGTTAATTGGTACTTTGGCTTTGCAGCGCTGGATGAGGCAATCATTGAAGCATGTAGTCTAAAGAACATCAGTGAAGACTGTTTTATTGATTCAGTATCTCAGGATAGCCAGAGAATTACCAAGCTACTAAGCCTAGGTCATTCTATTCGTGTCACTATTCAAGGTAATGCCGGAACCGGACGAAAAGATTTCTCTGCTAGTCTCTGTAATCAGCTTGGTAAGAGGGCACTGTATATTTCTTCAGAATCACTTGCTGAGACAAGCTTTAGTGAAAGTTACATTAGAATTCAAAGGTACTGCATACTGACTAACCGGATACCGGTTTGGCTCACTAATAATCATCAATGGCCGAAAAATATTGACGCATGTCCATTGCAGATTGTTGTGTGTGAGCCACAACAGTTACCAGCAGATCACAATAAATATCATGATTATGTGATTGCTCAACCCCAACTAAATTTGGCGCAGAAACAGCAAATATGGCAGATCAGTCAGGCCACACCTCTTCCTGGCGAGTTACATGCTTGTAATTATGATGAAATCAAATTTGCTGCCAGTGTCGCTCATCTTGGAGTCAGCGATTTAAAACAGGTATTATCGAATCAACGTGAGTTGTTAGCTTTAAAAGAACTTGGGCAAGTTGTACAGCCTACTATTTCTTGGAATGATTTAGTTTTGTCAGATAGTATCACTCATCAATTACAATTATTTACTAAAGAAATACAACTCAGAGAGACATTATTATCTAACTCCGAAGCTAAACGCCTGTATAAACGCGACACCAACTCGTCGGCACTTTTTGCTGGACCGCCAGGTGTTGGTAAAACTATGGCTGCCCAATGCGTTGCTTTTGATCTAGGCTTGCCCCTTGTCATTATTGATGTGGGTAAAACAATCAATAAATACATAGGCGAAACAGCTAAAAACCTTTCAAAAATATTTGAGCAAGCTGAGAAACACCGGTGCTTATTGTTCTTTGATGAAGCCGATGCATTTTTTTCACAGCGGACAGATCTTAATGATAGTCATGACCGTTATGCTAATGCCGACACTAATCATTTGCTTCAGCTAGTCGAAAATTATGCGGGACCACTTATCCTGGCGACTAATCAAAAAGCACGTATAGATGCTGCTTTCTTCCGAAGAATTCGCAATATAGTAACTTTTACTCATCCTGATCGAACGCAACGACTGCAGCTATGGGTAAAACTCTCAAATTTATTATTTTCGAATCAGGAAATTGAGGCACTGAGTGAGACTTTGGAACGTTACGCAACCAAGTTCGAACTTTCACCTGCGCAAATTAAATCCTCTGTACTTAATGCCAAATATCTATCCTTAATTGACGAAAGTCCATTATGTGAACAATTTATTATGCAAGGCATTGCCCGAGAGCTACAAAAGGATGGGCGAAGTATTCCACAAAGTTTAAAGAACAATTTAGAGGAGCCTAATCATGTCAACTAGTGGTTATAAAGGATCACCGTCTGTACTGCGAGGAGCTCTGGTTCAATTGGTCGAGGATATTGTAGGTGTCATACCAAATATCATTGCTTTTCAATATAACCCAGAAGCAATAACCCGGGGTGTTAATCCCTGGAATCCTTTTGAAGTTGATCAAACAAGCCGTGGAGCACAGGCGCCAACAGTCCAACCATATTCACCGCAAGAGACGTTCTCATTCTCACTTGAGCTTAATGCGGCTGATGACATGGAGCGAGGTAACCCAATAACAGTTGGAACCGGAGTGGCCCCTCAAATTGCAGCTTTACAGAAATTAACCCAGCCCACAGAGGGTCTTCTTGGTGATCTAGTTTCCAGTGCAAAAATGTTAGCTGGTCAGGAAGTGGTTGAAAGACCAACTGTGCCGGTCACTTTATTAATATTAGGACCGGGATTGATGTACCCCGTTAGAGTGACTTCAATATCGGTTGAGCAAAAAGAATTCAATCCTTTGCTATACCCAATTCAAGCCAGTGTAACTGTAGAGTTAACAGTGCTTACCCCTGATGTATTTAAATGCAGGAAAACTGCTGCAAATTCAGTCGCAACAGCTGCTTATAACTACAGTAAATTGCAAGAGGATGTATTAGCTATTTTGAACATCAGTAACACAGTAACTAATACTGTTGGGTCTTTACCCATTTAGGAGATGAGATGTCGCGTTTCAAATCAAATAGTCGTTATGTAAAGTACTCTAGCGTTTATATGACTACTAATAGCAAAGGACAAAAGGTACAGGCTTTGACACCTGCGGAAATACCTGAACAGAGGATATTGGGTGAACACCTGATAAAACAGGGACAGCGTTTAGATCATTTATCAAATCATTACCTCAATGATCCAGCTGGTTTTTGGTTAATCGCCAAAGCCAATGACGGCATGACTGTCGAATCAGTCACTATAAGAAAACAGATTAAAATACCGGTTAAATAATTATTATGAGTTTTGGTGCAGTCGTAACACATGGAGACAATAACCAACCGATTCCTGAAGAGTTAAGTCAGTGGTTGGTAGAAGTCCGTATTGAACAGGAGCTTAATAAACCTGCGCGATTTGCTATACGGTTTGAAGATGATATATGTGGTGACAGTTTTGAAGTTCAAAATAATATGGTTCTGCAACCTGATTCATTAGTAGGTATTTTTGTCCCAGTCAATAATCAGGAATCAATTCAAACTTCAGATATGGAATGTTTGATCATCGGAAGAGTGACTAAAATAAAAAGTTCTTTGCAGTTGGGTGGCCCTGGAACCTGGATTGAGTTTCATGGAGAAGATCGACGTATAGAGATGGACCGTTTAGCGGTGACTGCAAACTGGCAGGGAAATGGTGCTGACATTATTAGTTCCATATTGAGCAGTTACGATTTTACTCCTGATGTTAGTGATATTGATTCTGAGTACACGGAAACCGAACAGCTCAACCAGAGCGGTACTGATTTGTCTTTCCTCAACAAGATCGTTAATGAACACGGATTAAATTTCTGGATTGGATATGAAGTGGATAGCATTAATCAAACCAATGGTCAGTACAGCGTTAGCCAGACAGCTATTGTCAAAATATCACCGCCGGAAGAGGGCGCGACTAACTTGTCACTACTGCCTGATGACAATCAAGAAGCTAGTTTCAGGGTCAACGTTATTCAATCTCAGTGCCCAAACGTCAATGTATTCAGTGCCGAAGTTGATACCGAAGTTCCAAATGCAAGACTAGGGCAAAATGATGAAACTGAAAGTCATGAAAGCGAGCAAAGGGCTGAGGCTATTGGCGAAGGACAAACCATTACCGAAGTTGGCGGAGCAGTTAGAACTATTCCTAGAAATTCCCCAGGTACGGAAGAAGATCGACAGTTAAGAGAGCGTTCTGCTCTTAGAGATGCCTCATGGTTTGTTGAAGCTAGCGTATCGACTTCAGTACATATGTACGGCAAAACCATTCATCCGCACACAATTATTTCGGTTGAAGGTGCGGGAAACACATTGTCGATCCCTTATCAGGTGAAGTCAGTGACTCATGTGGTAAATGCTTCCGATCATATGATGGATATAAAGTTGCGGTCTAACACCTTGGGCAGC
The DNA here is from genome assembly GCA_026195755.1 of Kangiella sp. GTDB lineage: Bacteria > Pseudomonadota > Gammaproteobacteria > Enterobacterales > Kangiellaceae > Kangiella. The sequence goes on from JAPHRL010000037.1 coordinate 8,806, forward strand.
CGAGGAGCGTGAGTACTATGAATACTGAAAGTTTATTGCAACTGCTGAGTCAAAAGTACTTTGGAAAGTATCGTGGGGTCGTTGTTTCAAATGATGATGAAAAAAAACGTGGCAGAATCAAAGTGGTCGTTCCTAATGTCATGGGCCAACAAGCAATTTGGGCTTTACCTTGTGTTAATTATGCTGGGAAAAATGTTGGCTTGTATGCAATACCTCCTGTTTTCGATGGTGAAGTTTCCAGTTGGGACTCACGAACAGACGCCGGAGTTTGGGTCGAGTTTGAAGGTGGCGATCCCAACTTCCCAATTTGGGTCGGGTGCTTTTGGGGTGAAGGAGATGAACAAATCTCAGCAGAGGATGCCAAGCCTTCTATAAAATTTTGGCGTACAGAAGGGGTTGTCCTGCGTATCGATGATGATGAGGGTTCATTAACCATAGAAACAGAGAGTGGCGCTATTCTCCTTATCGGCCCTAATGAAATAAAACTTGATGCACAAGAAGTTAATCAAGTTGCCAATGGTTCAAAGCACCAACTCAAAGCATCTGGACTGGACGTTAATAACGGTGCATTTACCGTAACCTAAGGAATTATTATGTCAAACCCAGTTAACAGTAAACCCAATGGAGTACAGGACAGTTCGGGCAGCAGCTCAGTGTCTAATATTACTGCCAATCAAAGGGTCAAAACTACTTATGGTCCGATAGGAATTATTACTGATGTACCACAATTTGCTGGCACTACAGTAACGGGTATGTGGACAGTAGGTGCAACCAGAGTCAAGGTTAACGGCCTACCGATTATTAATACCGCTTCAGTCGGTGTCGGCTTAAATGCTGTCCCGTCTTCTACAGGATCACTTTCGGTCGCACAAGCAGACGACAAAGTTAAAGGTTTATAGCGATGGAGGTTTTAAATTCTCTAAGGTTCCCGTTCAAGGTTGATGCTGCCTCAGGTCAGCTTAGAGAGGAGCATGATTACGACAGTTACATTAAACAACTTATCAGACAGGTTTTACTAACCAATTTAGGTGAACGAATTAACCGTCCTGATTTTGGTTGCAACATAAAAAGTATGGTTTTTGATTTAAATAACCCGGCGACGTCATCATTTGGAAAAACCATTGTTTATCAGGCCTTAACTCAGTGGTTATCAGGTTATATTAAAACGGAAGCAATAGAAGTTCTGTCAGAAGAGTCAACGCTCTATGTGAGTGTCGAATATACCGTTATTGCAAATGGCGAGAAACGATTTTTAAATGTGGAGCTTAGCATCTAATGTCTAATCAGGATCGAAAAACAGCATTGTGTGCTCAACCGATACCCGCTCAATTGACGGGGATCCACTTTGTTCAAATAAAGGACAAAGATATTCAAACCACATTACAGGTGTTTTTTATCGTAGAGCCTGATGATTTAAGCGCCCCACTGGTTGATGGTGGAGCCTTACCCGTAGCATTAACAGCAGCGGAACGAGATGCTATAGAAATATACTCTCAGAGTAGCGGCCAACACATTCAAGTTACCAGTGCTAACTGGATCGAAGAAGACAGCTGCACCACAGATTCAGGTGCAGACACTCGAATCATTTTAGAAATTAATGTCCCTGAACCGGGTGGTTTTGAATTATATGAGCTAACTTTACATTTTGAGCAACTGGATCGTTTTTTCAATTCGAGCATCTTTAGTTTTAAGCAAGCATGTCCGACAGGTTTGGACTGCGGCAAAGAAACTGAATGTCCAATTGAAGCAAAAAAAGATGTCAACGTGGATTACCTTGCTCGAGATTTTTGGAGTTATAGAAGTGCTTTAATTGATTTTGCATCCCAATATTACCCAGAGTGGGAAGAAAAAATTGAAGCCGATCAAGCTATGATGATTTTAGAAGTCATGGCTGCGCTCGGTGATGAGTTTGCTTATACCCAAGACCGTTATGCGCTGGAAGCTTATCTTTCCACAGCCACTCAGACTCAAAACGTTATTAATCATGCAAAACTTGTAGATTACGAAGTTGGCCGTGGCCAATCAGCGGTTACTACACTGATTGTTGGTGCTACCGGATTACCACAATACACTCGAATACGTGACGATAGTTCCAGCGTAGAGCCTGACACCGTCTATGCTCTTAAAGAAAGCATTGGAGCAATTCCATTTCAATTGATTGAAAAAAACTGGCTTCATCCTCGTTGGAATCAAGCGCAAGTGCATATGCCTGATGCAGGCGAACCATGTCTTGAGATTGGAGCTACCGAGGCTTATCTCAAGTTAAGCCCTCCAGTGGACAGTGAACTGCCTCCTGACGTTGCTTTCAGTTCCGCAGAAAATTTCTGGTTGGGTAGACGCATGATCCTTCGTTCAGGAGTAGGCATTCCTGATGAACCTAAGCGTTCTTGGATGGTTGTCATCACAGAAGTCGAACCCTATGAAGACCCATTGATCTTAGATCCGGATACGGGCTTGCCTACAGTGTTGACGCGTGTTGCCTGGTCAAAAGAACATGCATTACCGTTCCAGATGCCTTATTCCAGTGCTTATGCTTACTTGAATTGCGTTGATGCAATAGCAGGCGAAACAGTAAAAGAATACTTTCGTATTGGCTCCACACAAACGATTACTGAAAAATACACTTCAAGTCTTAATGATTTCGAGCTCGCCCAACTTGCTGATTTGCCGCCAGCTGTTGAGCGATTAGGTGCTTGTGTTGAAAGTCGAGGCCTCATACTACGATACGGCTTAGTCGATAGTATTAGTGAGGGTATTGCCTGGTCAGCCGCCCAGCAAGGGCAGATCAGTGAGCCATTGATTAGCATAACTGAAGTTGAGCCTGACGCATCAAATCCAGAGAGACTACAATACCAACCCTTCCCGGGCAGTTTAAATTGGCAATATGTAAATTCAGTTCTTAACGCCCATAGTGAAAGCGCGATTTACACGGTAGAGCATGGTTACTGGGGAGAGGTCAAACGATATCAAAAACCATCGGGTGATGTGGTTCATTATGATTATGTCAGTAACGAAGGTTTTAGTGTGCGTTTTGGCGATGGAACTTTCGGAAGGCTACCTAACGAAGGCGCTATTTTACAGGTTACTTATCTAACGGCGCCGGGAACCAATGCAAATTTATCCAGCGATACCATAACATTGCTGGCATCGCCTACCGATAACTCTATCAGCTTGGATTATGCTGAATGGGTAACCAATCCATTTAGCATTAATTCAGCAACAGAGGCAGAAAGCATTGAGTCAATAAAAGACAATGCGCCCGAAGCGTATCAGCACCTACCTTTAAGGGCCGTCAAGTTAGAAGACTATCAAGAAATTTTAGAACGTGATGAAAGAGTACAGCAGTCTAGAGCGAGCAGTCGCTGGACGGGGAGTTGGACTACTGACTTTATCTCGGTTGACCCTATGGACACAACATTCATGAGTCAAGAGTTAAGAAATGGTATCAAGGACACTCTTGATTGTATTCGTCAAGCCGGTCGCTCGGTGTGTCATAAAGCTGCAATTTATTTGCCAATCGATCTCAAGGTGGAAGTGTGCACTAAAAGTGATTTCCAAAATGCCAAAGTTATTCGTTCGATACAGTCTGCATTGACAGATCGAAATAACGTTAATGCTTTTTTCCACCCTAATAATTTTTCATTTGGCGACCCACTGATTCGATCAAAACTTGAAGCAGCTATCCAGTCAGTTGATGGGGTTAAAGGAATCGAGAACATACAAATACGCAAAAAAGGTGAGAGTAGTTTCAAAAACTTTGATGCTTCTTTGCATGTGGCTGCACATGAAATTATCCAGATTACTAATAATCCTGAACATCCCGAAACAGGGCATGTCTCAATTAATGCTCATGGAGGTGGCTGATGGCAACATGTCCTTGTGATAACCATTTAATAAATGACTGCCTCAATATTTCACCAGGCCTTGAAGATTTGCCGCGTCAATATATGACCTTCAATGATTATCGAGGAGCCATGCTAACTGATATCGCTAGTCAGCCTGCATTAAATGGATGGTCCGGTGAGGTTGAGCATGACCTTGGTGTCATGCTATTTGATATGTGGTCATACGTATTGGATGTAACGCAATTTTATGACGAAAAAATTGCTGAAGAATCTTATATAAGAACAGCAAAAAGGGCAGTGTCAACGAATAGAATCGTTGAACTGCTTGGTTATAAGAGAAAACCTGCGCTAAGTGCAAAAGTTAATTTGTCAGTCGAAATAGATGGACATGACAAAGTAACACTGAGCTCAGGAGTGCGTTTTCGTTCCGAAGCTTTTGACGACCAACCTCCACAAGTTTTTGAATTAATCTCTGATGCAGAAGTTAGCCCACAGTTTAACAAGTGGCAGCTAGTTGATATTCCAGATTCAAAATTTCCGGGTAGGATTTTAGTCAAGCCTAAAGGATCCGGTGTGCCTCGAAGTGGCATTCTAACCATTGTAGATTCTTCAGAAGAAGAGGTATGGGGCGGCTATATTGATTCAATTGAAGCCTACACGGCTGCAGATAGCACTAAATACCAAGAAGTAACCTTAGTGCCCGATATTAGTAGTAGCTTGATTGATAAAGACGTTTCTAATTTACGCATGTCCCTTATGGGGCTAACGGCTCATCAGTCGCCTTATAATGATTCAATCTCAGGTTATAGAATATATTTAGATGGTGTTTATCCACAGTTAATAAAAGATCAACCTGCAGTTTTCGAAATCAATGGTCAGCTATACCCATTCCTGATTAGCAGTGTAACTAAGGTTAATGTGGCTACTGGTATAGATGATATAGAAGTTCCTGTCACTCAAATTGGTTTCCCATCTTCTTTATATTCAGAGGTGAATAATGCAACTGGGTTAAGACTTCACTTTAATCCAATTTCAGTTGGTAAGCTTACGGGGCTAAATAAATCACGTCTGAAACTCAGCGACCTGGAACCTGGAGCATCACTCAAAAAGCCAGCAATAGAGATGGTTGATAGCTCTTTGTCGGCACAATTTATGTTAATAGGGCAGAGTAAACTGGGCAAAGAGCTTTCAGGAACAGTTAGTCGCGATGATTTCAATAATTATCACTTTAGTGCAGGGATGGATACTACGGACTTTGAACATCCCTTAAAAGTTCCGGTTTCACTTAGAGGAAACATTATTACCGTTTATCGTGGCGAAAGTGTTAAGCAAGAAGTTTTGGGATCTACCGACTCTGGGACTGCTAGTAATCGGTTTAAATTCAAAAAACAACCGTTGAGCTGGATTGAAGACAGCAGCAATGAATTAGGAGCCAGACCATTACTTGATCTATATGTCAATGGCGTACTCTGGAAGCGAGTAGACTCTCTTTTTACAGCCAAGCCTAACGACCGAGTGTATATCATAGAAACGGATGAAAATGGAGACTCATGGATCAGGTTTGGGGATGGTATTCGTGGAGAAAGACCTGCATCTGGAGTCAACAATATTGTCGCGGACTATTATTATGGTGCAGGCGAATCGAAACCACCAGCCGGAAGCATCCATTCAATAGCAAAAGGAGCAAAGGGACTTAAAGCTGTGTATGGAGCCACTCGAGCTAAGGGAGGGCGCGATATTGAGAGTCCAGAAAGTATCAAAGCTCATGCCTCCTCTTCGGTTTTAACTTTGGGGCGCGCCGTTTCTATTCAGGATTTTGATGCGCTCACTAAAAGCTACACCGGTGTGCTTGGCGTAAGTTCAGGTTGGGCATGGGATCCTAGTAAACAAAGAGCAGTTGTTAAAATATGGATCATCGATGAAGGTGACATTGATTACCAGACATTACAAAACTGGTTAAGATCCATGTCTGCTCCCAACACTCCTATAGTTGTCGCAGCAGCAACACCTCTTGTTCGTGACCTGACCATTAACATTTCATACAGCTCGAAGGTTCCTAAAGAGACAACCCATCAAGCAATCATTCAGTTATTGCAAGATAACGAAAATGGTCTTTTATCCAAGAAACACATTGGCATACACAAGGTTTTATATCGCTCGGAACTGGTTAAGCATTTACAAGAACTAGAAGGCGTTGATGCTGTAACCAGTGTGCGCTTTGACGGTAGTGAAATGGAGTGGGCCATACAAGCCCCTGCTGGTCATTACTTTAACTTCTTAGATTCAACTACGGTGAATTAAATGGCAGGGATGAATAGCACAGCAGGAAAAATAGCCAATGATGAATTTGAAGCCTTCTACGCTGAAAAAATCTGGTCATTAATTCCGTCTATTTATAAGGATGAAGATTTTTACGCTAGTAGCCCCCACCAATTACGAGCTTTTGTAGAAATTCTCGCTAAGCAAGCAGCAACAGCAAGACGTAGTATTGATCGTTTAGGTGACGATACTAGTATTGCTGACTGTGATGAGTGGGCAATTCCCTATATAGGCGATCTCTTTGCCACTCGCTTAGTCAGCTCGCAAAACCCAATCGGCAGAAGGGTTGATGTTGCTAATACTTTAAAATACAGACGCCGTGCCGGCACCGTTCATTTACTGGAATTGTTAGCTAATGATATCACTGGCTGGGACGCTGTAGCATCGGAAAGCTTTAAAAGGCTTCATCGTAACTGGCACAGCTTAGACTGTGTTCAAGATTCAGTTAAAAAAACTCCTGCTGGTGGGTTTGCTAACTTAAAAGAAAAACGGATTGATGAAAAGAATCGGACGGCCTTTGACAACCTTGCCTATTATCCAGAATTTCGCCAGCTAAGAGGAGCGCTTGGACGATTTAATATTCCTAAAGTGTTTCTCCACTTATACCGGCAGCTAGCTCTACCCTTGATTAATTCAACGCCGTTTCAATTTGATCCGCAGCGCTACACGCTTGATCCCTCTGGCAGAGATATGGCGCTTTTCATGCCCGGTCGTGAAGCGGGTGATTCTTGTAATTCTCCAAAAGAGTGGGAAGTTCGTTCTCCAATTCCCTGTAGCTTGTTCAACTCAGCAGAATACAGCATTACCAACAGTGCAGACATAACCGGTGTAGATAATCCTCTCACCGCTTTATTTGATGAATCATTCCACTCTGCACATGACATCATTAGACGTGTAGAACGTTTAAAAAATATTAGTGATGGGACTCCTGTTGTATTGAGTGATAGTCAGAAAGTTGAACTTCTTGCAAACAGCATTAACGTTGATAGCCCTAAATTACAATTGCTCGAGATGGCTCTGGTTTTAGCTTTGGGTCAAAACTCGGGCGAGATTGTAAAACCTTCGCAAATCACTGCAGGAACACTTAGCGATTGGGATAGTAGCACACCAAATTTATCAGGCTGGCAAGACCTGCTAGTCGACCCTGACAAGGGCAGGGTGTGGCTCACAGAAGATCCTGCAGATGATTCTAGCCATTTATTTTTAGTAAAAAGTTTCTACGGCCAGTTTTACCCACTAGGTGCCGGAACCTATGAACGCCGACAATATTTATCCGATACGGTTGATCACACTTTTGCCAGCGTAGCGACCAATGCACAGCAAGAGGAATTAAGCCCAGGACCGGTAAGTGATTTAGCTCTTCCGGGAACCGACTCAGGACCAGCGGGAGAGGGTGTTTACCAGTTTCAAGATTCCAAAACCTATTACAACGATCCTGCTGCAAATCCTTCTAATAGCGTAGAGATTACAGGCGAGCTTATTATCCAGGCGGCTAATCAGTCTCGCCCTTATATTTTGCTAACACCAGACAGTGGAGAAGAAGAGTGGGTTTTTGAATCACAAATAACAGGAGCAACTTTAATTCTTGATGGGTTATGGCTAGGTCTTATGCCATCCACTCATACAGAAACCGATGATGGCGATTTACCAGCGCCGAAAATGACTAAGCTAGTGCTTGATGGTAGCTTTGATAAAGTTGTACTACGTCATATGACTTTAGATCCGGGCGGCGAAAGAGCAAAAACTAACCCCGGTCAAACTTTCATCATTCCACATGTATGTTTAGAGCTTAGAGGTGAAATTGATGAGCTGATAATAGAACGGAGTATTACAGGACCCATTGTTGAGGTTAGTGACATCCTCAATCCTTGTTCAGCCAAAAATATTACCATTTCTGACTCAATCATTATTAGTCAAACTCCACAACCAGCAATCGCTACTCGAATAGCCAGTGTTGTCGTTCAAAGAAGCACTGTGGTAGGCGATGTGCAAGTCGCAAGAATATTTGCCAGCGATAGTATTTTTCAGGGCAATTTCTGTGTCGATGATAATCAAAACAGTTGCTTGCGATACAGTGCTGCCATTGAAAGTGCACTGTCCAAACTTCCTAAAACTTACAAGTCATTATTATTTAATGCTGTTATCCCAAATCATTATTTTGTTTCGAGAAGATTTGGTGATGCAGGTTTTATGCAATTAAGCGAAAGTGCAGCAAAATCAATCAAACGAGGCGCAGAAAACACCAGTGAAATGGGTGCTTACAATAGCGCCATCGCTCCAATTAAGGAGGATGACTTGATATTCAAACTATTTGAATTCACGGGAATAAACGTCATCCCACAACTGATAAAGGAAACATAAAAAGCCATGCAATCACTAGACATTTCAAGAGACTCCTTCCAAAGGGATAAAAATTACTCGCGGCTAAAACAGCAGCAGGGTCGTATACCTTTAGACTCTGAAGCTAATGAGGCTTTATCCATTAATGCTGAAGAACTAAGACGAAGCATTCATGACCTTATTTGTCACAGCGGCACACCTGATAACGGTTTTAAGATCAGCTTCCCGGCCGAAGCAGAAGATCTGGAAGAGCGGTATAGGCTGTACGATTTTGATATCAATAAAGGAACCTACTACATCGGTGGCGAAAGATATGACAACGTGCAGGACTCAACCTTTCTGACTCAGGGTGACTGGTTACAAGTTGCAATAGATATACAGCCACCCCTTGCTCCACCTGACCCATCCACCACAACAGATGTCAGGTATGACTTTGTATGGCTTGAAACATGGGAACAAAATGTTTCGGCAACGGAGGATTCCGAGTGCTTTGAAAGAGCGCTAGGCGGCCCTGACGGGGCAGGCCGTATGCGACGCATGAGTCGTGTTCATGTTATGCAAGATGCTGCTGACAACTGTCTTGATGCTTTTGATGAGCTAAAAGAGAGTGAAGAGGGGGGAACCATAGATCCCGACACTATGCGAGTGATGTCGGATATTCGACTGACGGTAGATCTAACCTCTGAAGGTACGCCAGAAAATCTATGTGCACCACAAACTCAGTCAGGTTTTTTAGGGGCTAACAATCAAACTTATAGAATTCAGTTAACGTCACCCACCAGCTATATTTATGGTAGAGATAATGCCGCTCCTTTATACCGGGTTCAGATAAGCGAAGTAACTGATGGTGACGGTCTGGGGCTGCGCAAAATAACGTTCTTAACTGAACCGAAAGATGTCTATGCACAACCACTTTCCGGGCATGCCGTAGAAATCTTTCGTTGGAATACATACTTACCTAACCAGGAAAAACTTGCAGAGCCAATTGGCAAATTAATTACGGTAGAGACTGATTACGATCCTGAAGATAGCTCTATTATCTTATCAGAGCCATTGCCACAAGAATGGGTTGATTGGTTTTCAGGAGACGGATCGGATTTTATCAGTGAGCTTGATGACCCATCTGCAAATAAATATTTTTATCTGCGAATCTGGACCGGTGGATCAGGGGATTCAGTCAAGCCAGACTATGACATTGATTATGGCAACCCAAATCCATTAGGAAATACTGGACTAAGTTTAGTTTTTACTGGCGAAGGAAGGGATGGTGATCATTGGGTTGTTGCCGCAAGACCCAACGCTCCGGATATCGTGACACCTTGGACTTTGCTCGATCAGGCTCCGCCAATGGGACCGGTTAGACGAATTGCTCCTTTAGCGTTAATTAAGTGGGAACAGAATGCGGCCACAGAGTTTGTGCCAACAGTGCATGATTGCCGTGAACGGTTTAGAAAGCTCTGCAAAATACACACCTGTTGTAAAGTTACGGTGGGTGACGGTCAGCATTCATTCGGTGATGTTAATTCAATAGCCGCTGCAATTGAATCCTTACCTGAAGAGGGTGGCGAGATTTGTCTACTTGAGGGAATCTTTTCTGAGAATGTGATACTGGACGACAAGCACAATATTATCATTAAAGGTTGTGGTGAAAGAACGGTATGGCAGGCGGATGACGAAGATGATTCTCCTGTACTAACAATGCATCGATGCTCAAACATCAAAGTAATGCATCTGACCATTGTCTCACAAATCAACAGTTGCATACATTGTGGCGATATCGCTGATATAGAAGACGAGCACTCATGGAATGAACAGATCACTTTTGAGAAGCTCCAGTTACATTGTTCCGATAAATTAGCAGTATGGGCTACTGGTTGTTATGACTTTGCAGTAGTTGACTGTGAAGTATTCTGTCACGCCTTGAGTCGACCTCGATCTTCGTC
>JAPHRL010000087.1 GCA_026195755.1 Kangiella sp.
CATGATACCAGCGGTCTTGAAATCCATATCATGTCTCCGGTTGAAGCGACCAAGTTTACGCTTCAGCGCATGAAAGATGGAAAAGACACGATTTCAGTAACCGGTAACGTATTGCGTGATTATTTAACTGATTTATTCCCAATTCTTGAGCTGGGCACCAGTGCAAAAATGCTCTCGATTGTGCCACTAATGAATGGAGGTGGTCTGTTTGAAACAGGTGCCGGTGGTTCTGCGCCTAAGCACGTTCAGCAGTTTATGGAAGAGAATCACTTGCGTTGGGATTCGCTGGGTGAGTTTTTAGCATTGGCAGTTTCTTTCGAGCACATGGCTCAAACGACCAATAACAAGAAAGCTCAGGTTCTGGCCGATACGCTTGATCGTGCAACCGGTAAGTTCCTTGATAATGGCAAATCGCCATCACGTAAAGTTAACGAGCTTGATAATCGCGGAAGCCACTTTTATCTGGCAATGTATTGGGCACAGGAGCTTGCGAGCCAAACTGACGATGCTGAGTTGAAGGGGCTTTTTGCCAAAGTATCTGAAGCATTGACCAGCAATGAGGCAAAAATCGTAGAGGAGCTTAATGAGGTGCAAGGTCAGCCAATGGATATCGGCGGCTATTACAAGCCTGATGATAACCTCGGCTTTAAAGCGATGCGCCCAAGCGCAACACTGAATACCGCCTTAGAATTGATTTAATCATCTAAGCTGCAACAAAAGCGAAAGGCGCCAATTGGCGCCTTTTTTATACTCGTAATACTTTCTATGACTACAACAATAGGCTAGCTGACTTTCAAAATATCTTGCCAACGTGAAGTGTAGTGGGGTGAACAGGAGTTGGCGCGCATCGCCCAGTTTTTAGCGAATCCCAAACTGCCGAATTTTACGGTGTCTTGTCCATAGCGACGATTAATCTTATCAAGACTTTGCATCAGCTCTGGTCGTTGCGGTACGCCTTCAAAAATATCGGGTTGGTAGCCATGGCTATCAACAATGCCATTGATCATGACGCCAGCCTTTTTATAAGATTCACCGGTCTTCACAATATACCTCAAGCCTTGTTCAATGGCTTGCAGAAAAATGCTGGTATCGTCAGTTGGTTCAGGGAGCTGAAGAGTGACGCTTGGTCGATTGTGGTAAACCTGTTCTTTGCGTTGTCCGTAAAGAAATACGGTGATGGATGACGCCAGCGATGATTGGTTGCGCAGTTTTTCGCAGCAACGACTGGTGTGGTGCGCAACAGCTTCTTTCAAATCAGAATAGGTGCTGAGAGGTTTGCCAAAGGAGCGTGAATTCAGAATCGATTTCTTGGGCTCAGGTAGTTCGGAAAATTTCAGACACGGCTGGCCACGTAATTCTAAAATAGTACGCTCCATATTGACCGAGAACATCCGTTGCAAGGTTTTATAGTCAGCGTTATGCAGATCCCAAGCAGTGTGAATTCCTTGCATGACTAGCTTCTTGGATAACTGTCGGCCAATGCCCCATATTTTAGGTACAGCAATTTGTTTTAAAGCCCACTCGCGGATTTTTGGAATGGATAGGTCGACTACGCCATGAGTGGTTGCTTTATGCTTTTTAGCGAAATGGTTGGCGACTTTGGCTAAGGTTTTGGTAGGGCCCAGGCCAACACAAACAGGCAGAGACAAACAGCGCCAAAGTTCTGAGCGAATAGCTTGTGCGCGTTGCATTAGATCATTGGGAAAACCATCAAAACGCATAAAAGACTCATCCACCGAATAAGGTGAGACCTGATCGCAATGTTGCTCCAGTATCCAGTTAAAACGTTTGGATATATCACCATACAGGCCATAGTTCGATGAAAAGCAGGTGACTTTGTGTTTCTGAATGATGGAGCGTGCTTCGTGATAGGGTGCTGCCATGGGAATGCCGAGTGCTTTGGCTTCATCGGACAGAGCAATAATGCAGCCATCATTATTACTCAGAACAATGACAGGCTTGCCATAGAGGTCAGGTCGGAACATGCGCTCGCATGACACGTAAAAGCTGTTAACGTCACATAGCGCGTAAGTCGCTTGAGCTTGACTCATTAGCGCAAGCTCCTCGCCAGGCCTGTGACCACGCCCCAAATTACCAGCTCACTTTCGCCGGTAATGGGAATATCCTTATAGGCGGGGTTTTCAGCTTGCAGACGCAAAGGGCCGCTGGTTCGTAATCGCTTTACCGTGAACTCATTATCCAGCATGGCTACCACCACATCTTTATCCTTGGCGGTCAAAGAACGATCGACAACCAAAATATCATTCTGAAAAATTCCAGCCCCCATCATGGAGTCGCCTTCTACTTTGGCAAAAAAGGTCGTGGCAGGGTTTTGAATTAATAACTGATCGAGGCTGAGTGTATCTTCCATGTGCTCATCAACAACCCCAGGAAAGCCAGCAGAAATCTTGCCCGAATATAACGGGATATCAGAATATTGGCCGCTTGGTTTGAGGATGGAAACTTTGCTCATAATGACTCTTAGTGTTGATAATGATTAGACTGAAAAACGCTGCTTATAACTCAATTAGATTAGCACATCAGGTCAACTTGAGTCAGCAGTAAATGGCCGTGCAAAATTCATACAAAAGATTACCTTAGTTATCATGGGCTTGATTCAGATCAAGTTTGAAAATCTGTGCTCGATTATATTAAACCCACTTAAAGTATCGGGCAGAAGCAGGGTTGTTATCATGTTCAAGAGTAAGGCGATTGAGTTATACAATGACGGGCATCATAAGTGTTATGTCTTCAATAATCTGGTCACTGGCGAAGCGGTACAGGCCAATCAATTCCTGATCATCGATGGCGATAAAACTGCCTTGCTCGATCCCGGTGGCGATCTGACGTATGCCAAGTTAAAGCTTGAAATTGAAAAGCTATCGCCAACCCATCAATTAAACTACATCATCGCGTCACATCAAGACCCGGATATTATCGCTTCGATTGGTCGCTGGATGATGCAAACGCCAGCAAAAGTCATATGCTCCAAGCTGTGGGAGCGTTTTCTGCCGCATTTTGCGTCGTCATTTTATAATCAGGTTAATGAAACTGAACTTTCAAAGCGGATTATTGGACTGGATGACGAGGGCGGTGCGATACGTTTGGGTGATAATCCTCTATACGCGGTTCCAGCGCACTTCTTACACTCTGTTGGTAACTTCCAGGTCTATGATCCTGTCAGCAAGATTTTATTTTCTGGTGATATGGGCGCCTCTATTGTTGATGATGATGACTTTAGCGGTGTTAAAGACTTCGCCGAACATACGAAATACATGAAGGGTTTCCACCAACGTTATATGGTTGCCAATAAAGCCTGCCGCCTGTGGGCCAATATGGTTGCAGAGATGGATGTCGAGATGATTGTGCCACAACATGGCTCGCCATTTAAGGGTAAGTTATGTGTGCGACAATTCCTTGACTGGATTTCAAAGCTTGAATGTGGCCTGGATTTATTTACCCAAAGAGACTACACCGTTCGCATGGATAAAAGAGAAGTGGCTTAGTGTCTGATTAATTTTAATGAAAAATGATTGGCGCCTGCGGGCGCCTTTTTTGTTGCTAGAAAAAACTATTTATCTACAATGAATGAATCTTAACTAAACATACTATTCCCATGATTGATTTACGAAGTGATACGGTAACTGTGCCATCCGAGGATATGCGTCGTGCCATGTCGACAGCGGCGGTGGGTGATGATGTGTTTCATGATGATCCGACGGTGAATCGCTTGGAAGCCATGATGGCGGAAATGGCGGGTAAAGAAGCTGCGCTGTTTGTACCGTCCGGAACCATGTCGAATCTGGTTGCGTTACTTGCGCATTGCCAGCGTGGTGAAGAGTATATCGTTGGTCAGGGCTATCATACCTACTTGTATGAAGCGGGCGGGGCACCTGTTTTGGGTAGCATCATTCCACAGCCGATTGCGGTTGAGCAGGATGGCACTTTGGATTTTGCCAAGGTTGCGGCGGTGATTAAAAAAGATGATTATCACTTTGCGCGTAGCAAACTGCTGTGTCTGGAAAATACTCATAACGGTAAAGTGATTAGCCTTGAATATATGAAGTCTGCCTATGAGTTTGCTAAGTCTAAAAGTTTGTCGGTGCACCTTGATGGTGCTCGCGCTTTCAATGCCATCACTGAGTTAAATTGTGAGCTTAAGGATCTGGCTCAATACGCAGATTCAATTTCAATCTGTTTATCTAAGGGGCTGGGTGCGCCGGTTGGCTCAGTTCTGTGTGGCAGTAAAGAGCTGATTAAATGGGCAAGACGCTGGCGTAAGATGGTGGGCGGTGGTATGCGCCAAGCTGGCATCTTAGCCGCAGCGGGTATCTATGCCTTAGAGAACAATGTAAAGCGTTTAGCGGAAGATCATCGCCATGCTAAACAACTGGCGCAACGATTGCAGGGCATTGAAGAGTTGTCGATTAATCAGGACTTGGTACAAACCAATATGCTGTTTGTAAAAACAACATTGGGTACTGCTGAGGCTCTAGCCAAATTTTTAACCGATAAAGGTATCACCGTTATTCCGGCAGAAACAATGCGTTGGGTGATGCATTTAAATATCAGTGATTCAGATGTGGATTATATTGAAGAGCAGGTTAAAGAGTTTTTTGCTTAATCATTATTTCTAGAACGAAAAGCCTGACGATAAAAACTCTCAGGCTTTCTTGCCCTCACTGGCTGCACCAAAAGTGATAAAGCGCAATTGCAGAATGGTTCTTTGTTTGAGTTTTTCACGTTCTATCGGATTCAAATCCAAAGCTTCGGCACCTGCGTTGAACACTAGAGTGACTAAACCTTCAGCTAAAGTATAAGCAAATTCTTGCGAATATTCGGACTCGGCCATTAAATACTCAGTGAGCTCATCTTTGAAATGGTTCACTTCACGAGCTACGGCTTCACGGAACTTAACGGAGGTTCCACTGCGTTCTCGCAACAATAACCGGAAAATATTAGGGTTGCGCTCGACGAACTCCATGAAAGTTTCCACTGAGGTATTGATAACGCTACCATTCTTCTCTATTCTCTGGCGCGCTTTGCGCATCAGTTCGCGTAGGGTTAGGCCAGACTCATCAACTAAAGTCAGACCCAATTCATCCATGTCATTAAAATGTCGGTAAAAAGAAGTGGGGGCAATGCCTGCTTCACGAGCCACTTCGCGCAGGCTCAGACTGGCAAAGCTGTGTTCTGCAGACAAGTGCATTAATGCCGCGTCAATAATGGCCTGACGGGTCTTTTCTTTCTGTAAAGCACGCGCTCCGGCCATGCTCAGCTCCTCTGTGATTTTGCCTAGTATAGAAAACAATGGCTTAAGTGTACAGGTGTACGCTGGATTGCAATTGTCACAATCGGTAGTTATACTAGCCTAAGACTTAGCGTACAAGTGTACGCTAATTTATAGTTAGAGGCACTACATGACAGATTCCACCCAAACACATTCAAGACCCATCTGGACAAACATCATCTTTTTCGGGTTAAGTTTCCTAGCAGCCATTACCTTGGTTCCCTGGTATGGCTTTCAATACGGTTTTCATTTCTCAAGCTGGGCTTGGGGAGTAGGGCTATGGTTATTCTCAAGTACAGCCATTTCAATGGGCTACCACCGCCTGTGGTCGCACCGTGCTTATGAAGCCAACCCTGTTTTACGCGTTATTCTTGCAATCGGCGGTTGCTTATCATTACAAAACAGTGCGTTGCACTGGTCTTCTGATCACCGCATCCACCACAAGCATGTTGACCA
>JAPHRL010000136.1 GCA_026195755.1 Kangiella sp.
GTGCAGAAATGAAGCATCACTTTCATCTGCTTCAGCAATAAAGAATCGGCTAGTCCCAAGTCGTGCATTACTACCAGCGCTATTAAGCAAGCCACCGATAACAAACGTTGGGTCTAATCCACCTTCAGCAAAAATACTTGCAATTAAACTGGTGGTTGTAGTTTTGCCATGAGTACCGGCCACAGCCACACCGTGTCTAAAACGCATTAACTCTGCTAGCATCTCCGCACGAGGGACTACTGGCACGCGATGCTCGCGTGCGGCTTCTAATTCAGGGTTATTTTTTGGGATTGCGGTCGAAGCCACGACTACATTGACGTCATTAATGTTTTCACTGCGATGGCCAATAAATATTTTTGCTCCCAAACTATTCAGGCGCTCTGTAACTTTACTTACACGCATATCCGAGCCTGACACTTCATATCCAAGATTCAGCAGCACTTCGGCAATACCACTCATCCCTGCACCGCCAATACCAATAAAGTGAACGCGACGAATTCGACGCATCTCTGGCACTTGCTGTATTAAAGGGCTGTTAGGGTTGATGCCATTACTCATACTTGTTCTCTCGCTGTCTTTGCTACTTTCTCTTCAGCAGCTTTCTTGCAATATTCAGCAACTTTTTGCGTTGCTTCAGGCCTTGCTAAAGCTTGTGCTTTTCGTGCCATATCAATTAAGTGCTCTTTGTCATTTGCTAGCGCTGTAATTTCTTGTGCCAATCTCTCTTTGCTTAAGTCATGCTGTTGAATAATTAATGCTGCACCTTGGTCAGCTAAATACCGCGCGTTATAAGTTTGATGGTCGTCAACAGCATGAGGATAAGGCACAAATATTGCCACGCAACCTGCCATGGCAATTTCTGCCACCGTTAGCGCTCCTGCGCGACACACAACCAGATCGGCCCATTCATAGGCCCGCGCCATATCACTGATAAATTCACTGACTTCTACTATTACCTTGCTAGAATCATGTCTTTGATATCGCTCTAATACGGCATCGTGATTTCCTTTACCACACTGATGTCGCACCTGAACCTTTAAGCCACTATTCACTCGACTAAATGTTTCCGGCAATTCTTCGTTAAACACCGCTGCACCGCGGCTACCACCAATCACTAAAATGTGTACACTTTTCTCATCAGACTCAATTCGCAGCGCAGGATCTTTATCACTGCCAATATCCTGTCTTACAGGATTGCCAACCGTTTGCACTTTATTGCTTTCTGGGAAAGCACCGGGATAAGCCTGCAACGTCCAACGGCTGAATCGATTGAGCTGATTATTGGTCATACCGGCAATTGCATTTTGCTCATGAATCACCAAAGGCACTCCGCACAGCTTGGCCGCGATTCCACCTGGTCCGCTGGCAAATCCACCCATGCCAAGCACCACAACAGGCTTAAATTTCTTGATGGCCTTACGCGCCAACCGAATACTGTTAAGCAATTGAAACGGTGCCTTAATCAATGACAACAAACCTTTATTTCGAACCCCTTTTACTGGCAGTAAAGTCATTGGAATATTATGTTGAGGCACTAGTTCCTGCTCCATGCCCCCCACTGAACCTAACCAATGTAAGCTCCATCCTTCTTGCGCCAATGCATGTCCAACTGCCAATGCAGGGAAGATATGTCCACCCGTTCCACCAGCCATTAACAGAATTCTCTTATTCATCATTCTGCCCACCCTTTGCTGATCGATACGCTCGCTTTACTTTTGCAAATTCATGTTCACGACGCCGTACTTCAAAGTCCACTCTCAAAATGATGGCTATTGCCATACAGGTAATGATTAACGAGTTACCGCCATAACTAATAAATGGCAACGTTAATCCTTTTGTAGGTAAGCTACCACTTGATACACCGATATTGATCAACGCTTGTAGGCTCAACCAAAACCCAAAGCCATACGTAGCGTAAGCTGCGAAGTATTGCTCCATTTTCAAAGCGCGACGACCAATGCTTAAAGTTCTTAATAAAATGATGGCAAACAATGTAATCACTAGTAGCACGCCGACAAAACCAAACTCTTCAGCGAAAACCGCAAACACAAAATCAGTGTGGGCTTCTGGCAGGTACGAAAGCTTTTGAACACTGTTTCCTAACCCCTGACCAAACCAGTCACCACGACCAAAGGCGATTAACGACTGAACTAACTGGTAACCGCTACCAAACTGGTCAGCCCATGGGTCAAGAAAACTCGTTAA
>JAPHRL010000132.1 GCA_026195755.1 Kangiella sp.
ACAAGTCATGACTTGTCCTACTTTTTTAAGGGCAGTGCATACTCGCTCTTGGTAGGGGCAGACCAATGTGTCTGCCCAAGTTTCAGAATCATACAAATTTATAGGATGTGCCTTGGCACACCTAGACAAACACAACCATGGTAACTAAATGACAAAAGCATTATCCATTTCGAATTTAAGTAAAACCTATAAAAACGGTGTGCAGGCCTTGAAGGGGATTGACCTGGAAGTTGAGAAGGGTGATTTCTTTGCTTTGCTTGGGCCTAACGGCGCCGGTAAATCCACCACTATCGGTATTATCAGTTCGCTGATTAATAAGACCGACGGTAAGGTCGAAGTGTTTGGCCACGACATTGATAAAGACTTAACCAACGCCAAGAAAATGCTTGGTCTGGTGCCGCAGGAGTTTAACTTCAATATCTTTGAAGGTGTCGAGCAAATCATCTGGCAGCAAGCCGGTTATTATGGCATTGGTCGTAAAGAGGCGAAAAAGCGTGCCCAGCCTTTGCTTGAACAACTGGGTTTATGGGACAAGCGCAAAAGCCCGGCCAGAGAGTTGTCGGGTGGTATGAAACGCCGCTTAATGATTGCTCGTGGCCTTATTCATGATCCTAAGCTACTCATTCTGGATGAGCCAACAGCTGGCGTGGATATTGAAATCCGTCGCTCGATGTGGGAGTTCATGCAGGAACTGAATGAAAAAGGCACGACCATTGTGTTGACTACTCACTATCTAGAAGAAGCAGAAAGTCTTTGTCGCAATATTGCGATTATTAATCACGGTGAGATCGTTGAAAACACCAACATGAAATCGCTGTTGGCAAAATTAGATATGGAAACTTTCGTGCTGGATACCACGGGGTTACCGGAGCAGCTGCCGCACATTCAGGGCTACGAAGTGCGTCGTCGCGACGATACCACCCTTGAAGTGGATGTGCATAAAGGCGCTGGCGTGAATGGCGTTTTTTCAGCACTCAGCCAACAGGAAATTACCGTACTCAGTATGCGCAATAAAGCCAACCGCTTAGAGGAGTTGTTTGTCAGACTGACTGAAGATAAAGCGGGAGGGCAGGAATCATGAACTTAGTCGCATTTCAAACCATCGTCACCAAAGAAATTATCCGCTGGACTCGCATCTGGTCACAAACGTTGCTTCCACCAGCGATTACTATGACCCTTTATTTTGTCATTTTCGGAAACCTGATCGGCTCACGCGTTGGTGAAATGGGCGGCTTCGGTTATATGGAATATATTGTTCCAGGCCTGATTATGATGTCGGTCATAACCAGCTCATACGGAAATGTGGTGTCATCATTTTTTAGCGCTAAGTATCAGCGTTCGATTGAGGAGATGATGGTCTCGCCCGTATCTAACTGGGTTATTTTATTTGGCTTTGTCGGCGGTTGTGTTTTACGCGGATTATTAACCGGATTAATTGTTACCATCATTGCTTCTTTCTTTGTGGATTTGAAAGTCTACAATGCATTTGTGGTTATCAGCGTGGTCTTTTTGACGTCGGTCCTGTTCGCGATTGGTGGTTTTCTTAATGCGTTATTTGCACGCAAGTTTGATGACGTTGCCATTGTACCGACCTTTATTCTGACGCCGTTAACCTATCTGGGTGGTGTCTTTTACTCGATCAGTTTATTGCCTGAGTTCTGGCAAGGCGTATCGAAAGCTAACCCGATTATTTATATGGTGAATGCTTTCCGTTATGGTTTCCTGGGCGCCTCGGATATTGATATCACCGTTGCCTTCGTTCTCATCCTGGTATTCATTGTTGCGCTAACCAGCCTATCGATCTATCTTCTGAATCGAGGTACTGGACTTCGTGCCTGAGCAAGAAGCCAATCGCGTTATACCCATCTTCCCGTTACAGCGGGTTGTCTTTCCGGATAGTGTTCTCAGGTTACAAATATTTGAGCAACGCTATCTGGATATGATTGCCAAGCAGCTGTCGCAGCAACAAGGTTTCGGCGTTACCTTGATAAAGAAAGGCAATGAAGCAGGCATTCCTGCAACCCCGTTTGAATTTGGTACCTATGTCGAAATCGTCGACTTCGACCAGAAAGATAACGGCCTATTGCTCATCACCTGCATTGGCCAACAACGATTCCGTATCAACAGCCAAACCGTGATGCCTGACAAACTCATCACCGCCAATGTGTCCTGGCTTGACCCTTTAAAACAACGGGCAATAACTGACGATCAATCGGAGCTACTTCATTTACTCAGCGATCTGTCCAAGCATCCGCAAGTGGATATTCTGGATGTGCCTGAGCGCTGGACTGAACTTGGTTTTGTGTTGGAGCGGTTAACTGAATATATGCCCATTACCGAAAAACAAAAACAGGCAGTATTAGAGGAGTCTGATTTGGATACTCGTATCGCAATGCTCTATCAAATGTTGGGATGGTTAAAGTAAAATTGGAAGAGCAAGCTGAGGAAGAGTTAAAGCTGTCAAAATCTTTTACAAAAAATGCTTTAACAACCAAAAAAACGGATCGACTAGTTAACATTTCTCAACCAAATCAATTAGATAAAATTATTGGCACGGTTTATGCTTACTATATAGATGAACACAGCAATTGTGTTTTATCCCCAGCTAAATTCTATTGAGACTAGCACTCTGCTAGAAGCTGAATAGAAAGCAGCTTATCAATGCGCAAGCCATTAGCCCACCTCACGGTGGGCTCTTTTTTTGTCCGAAAGAAATCTTCTTGTGCTGGAAAGTCGCTGTGAAATTGGTATCGGTGCGCTGGCCGACAACAGCACTTCATCTCTTCGTCTTTTGTACGGACAACTCATGAGTACCCAACGTGGCAGACCCTTGTCCCTACGCACAATGTATAAATGTGCTCCATCGTAGGGCGGGCCTTGGCCCACCAAACAATCCATTGTAATAACCATTAGGGCAGGCACATTGGCCTGCCCCTACCAAGATAGGTTGGAAGCAGAGCCTGCTTATAAACCAAGCCCATCAATTAAACACACCTTTCTCAAGCTTGTTATTCCGTGCTACGACACGGAGTCTGCTCTTTTCTCTTTGGCAGGCTGCCTCTACCAGAACTCATCGTGTGCTAAGTCTTTTGTTTTTTGTAGGGACAACTCATGAGTTGTCCCTACGTTCAGGCAGGCACATTGGCCTACCCCTACGAAAAGCGAGCAATGAGTAGATCAAAAAAGCCGCTTACTTTGCAGTAAACGGCTTTTGCATTTTTGAACTTAAGTCGATCAAGTCTGGATTACTGAGCGCCACCTCGTAGGCTGTTTAACTCTTGAATCCAAGTTTGAACTTTAGGTTCTTTTTCCGTCATGGCTGCTATCAAGCTTGACTGATACTGTTGCTGTTTTTTCTGCAGCTCGGCATCATTCATAATCGCTGTACGTGCTTGGATAAATTCTTTTTGATACTGGGTTAACTGATCTTGAATCATTTTTGCTTCTTCAGAATCTGGCTCAGTGTTTTGCAGTTTCTTTTGTAGCGCAACTACTTTTTCTTTTTTGTCTTTAGAAAATCCGGCTTCTGCGGCAGCTTTATCAAAACTGGCTTGAAGAGCCTTTTGCTCTTTCTGCAGTTCTGGGTTTTCTTTGACCACTTGATCCTGAACACTGGCAAGTTTGGTTTGAATCTCCATCACCTTTTGCTGTGATGCTACTTGCGCTGGTTGCTGGGTTGCTGGTGGCTGATTAGCAGGCGGCTGGTTCGCTTGTACCGATGCAACTACAAATAAGCTAGCGATTGGTAGGGTGAGTAGTTTTGTTGTAAGTCTCATAAATCTCCTCATGCACAATATTGTGACTTTAAAATAAAAACTTTGGGCACAACGCGCCCTCATGACGTCCGACAGGTATCAGTTTGAGAGTTCAAAATTTCTTAAAAAAATGCGGCTTAGAACAATGTGATTAATTAGCCTGAAAGCACCACCTTTGCTAAAGGCTAAGCATGACGGGCACTATAGAGAGATATAGGGAATTATGCGTATACATTAGCTGTTTAAAAAAACCGGCAAGATTGCCGGTTTTTTAAACAGTAGAACTATAAAGATCGTGCTAGATGCGAGGATCAACATCCGCATCATAATCCACACCATCGACTTCAAAGCCAAAGAGCTTGAAGAATTCGTGCTGATAGCCTTTATAGTCTGAAATTTCATTGATATTTTCAGTGTTAGCAATCTGCCATAACTCTTCAACTTTTTGTTGAATCGAATCATCCAGCTCTTTTAAGTCCAAACGATAGCGACGTGTATCATCATAAATAGCATCATCACCATACATCTGATCCATGATTAAGCCTTTAATCTGATGAATCGGATCTTCGTGAACTCCATTTTCCTTCATCACTTTATAGAGCAATGAAATATATAAAGGCATCACAGGAATCGCAGAACTGGCTTGAGTAACGACCGCTTTTAGAACGGAAACATTCGCTGTGCCGTTGTATTTCTCTTGTAGTTTGCTGTGGATTGCATGAGAAGCACGATCAAGATCTTCTTTGGCTTTACCAATAGTGGCATGACCATAAATAGGCCAGGTCAATTTCTTACCAATGTAAGTGTAAGCAACGGTCTTAACGCCATCGGCTAAAACGCCAGCTTCATCAAGCGCTTTCATCCATAGCTCCCAATCTTCGCCACCCATCACTTTGATGGTGTTCTGAATATCATCTTCAGTGGCAGGATCAATGCTGATATCGTGAACAATACCTTTATCTGTGTTCAAGGTTTTTTCAGTAACCGCTTCACCGATAGGCTTCAATACTGACTTATAAACTTCACCGGTTTCTGGATCCTGACGACGAGGAGAAGCCAATGAGTAAACCACCATATCGATTTTACCCATTTCTTCTTTGATGATTTTTATGGCATCTTCTTTGGCCTGATTTGAGAAAGCGTCACCATTGATGCTTTTATTCCATAAACCTGCCTTGTCGGCGGCGATCTCAAAACCACGATTGTTGTACCAGCCTGCGGTACCTGTCTTAGATTCAGTCGGTTCTTTTTCAAAGAACAAACCTAAGGTTTTCGCGCCGTAACCAAAGGCCGACACGATACGTGAAGCCAGGCCATAACCGGTTGAAGAACCAATGACTAAAACGTTTTTCGGGCCCGCATCAGCATTGGCTGGCATATTATTTTTAACATATTCAATCTGTTCATTAACATGAGCAACGCAGCCATGTGGGTGTGCTGTGGTACAAACGAAACCACGAACTTTAGGCTTAATAACCATAAAAACTAATCTCCGGACAAAAATATGGCGCTATTGTAACGTTTTTTGCGGCCAAAGAGGTACTACCAAAGCGAACGGGATTTGCCTAATATGAGACAAAGTTCAAATCTATGCTATTCTTCGATAACTCATTGAATTCATGGTTAAAAAATTATAAATGATTGGGGTTTAACAATGACAGACGGAACACAAACGATAAAAAAGGGTGCCAATAAAGCTGGCGCAGGCTGTTTGACCGCGTTTGGGGCGATATTTTTCTGTGCTGGAGTGGGTATTTTCTTATGGGGCCTGGTCTCTATTTATGACGCTTATGAAGCCCGCGGTTGGCAACCTGTCGAAGCAACCATAACCCATGTTGAGCAGGTCATCTCTCGTGGCGACGACAGTACCACTTATGGCGTTAATGGTGCCTTCAAATACGAATACGCAGGCCAGACCTATACCTCAAGCCAACTCAACTTTTATACCGGCACCGATAATATTGGTAATTACCAGCAAGACTTTTACCGCAAGTTAAAGCGAGTTAAAGATAATCGAAAAACCATCACCGCGTACGTTAATCCCGATAATCCCAATCAAGCGGTCATCGACAAGTCTATCCGCTGGGGCATGCTGGGATTCCAGTCAATATTTCTGTTTGTGTTTGGTGGAGTAGGACTTGGTATCATGCTGTTTGGGCGCTATGCCAAAAAGAAAGCCAGCAAAGAACAAGAGTTGCAACAACTGTTCCCCGATGAACCCTGGAACTGGAAGGATGAATGGCAAACCAATCGGTTCAAGGCTACTACGGGAACTGGTTTTAAGGTGTTGCTTGGCTTCGCCATTTTCTGGAATCTGATTGCCATACCCGCTTCAGTCATGGCGATGATTGAATTCTTTAAAACTTTCGATTATCCAATCCTGTTTGTTCTATTATTCCCGATAGTGGGTATTGGTTTAATGATTGGGGCCTATGTTGCTTTCATGCGCCATAAAAAATATGGCACCAGCGAGTTGGTTTTGCAACAAACACCGATCGCCATCGGTGGCATCAATCGCGGAACCATCGAAGTCCCGAATGACCAGGCTAATAAACAGTCCTTTGGTAAGCCGTTAGAGGCAGTTGTTACGCTCACTTGCCAACGTAAAATCACAACGGGAAGCGGCAAAAACCGCAGCACCAAAACAACCATTGTCTGGCAGGATGACCGCAGAGTGCGCTCCACGATAAAAGGACACAACACCTCAAGCTATGCTTTTGAATTTAAGGTTCCGGAAGGGCTTCCTCAATCTGATGACTCGAATCAGAATAACCGAGTAGAGTGGGTACTGCAGATCGAAAGGAAGCAGCCTGGAATCGATTTGAAATTACAATTTATGGTTCCTGGATATGTGGTCGCGCATCGGGTTGCGCTTGAAGCAGCTGAAACGGATCTCTTTGCTTCAGGCTTTGATAGCTCAATTGAAGCAGGATCAGGGGGGCAAAATCATTTAGGAAGCTGGAAAAATTTAGGCCTCGAAGACTCGATTACCTCGCAAGGTAACCGTTATTATTTTTCTGCATTTCGTCATGCCAGCTTCGCTATCAGTATGATTATTTTCGGTTTGATTTTCGCTTCGATAGGTATCGGCGTTAATGTATACGGTGATGCCCCCATTATTTTCCTAATTGTATTTGGTGGCTTAGGCATATTGATTTTTATCCTCGGTTTAAGACAATTAACCTATAAAAGTGAAGTAACCGTAAGAGGCGGCCAATTGCAAGTTTCGTCAGGTCATTTATTGATGTCTGCACCAAGAATCATTCAACGCAGTGAGATAGAAAGTATCACAGCAAACAGTAACATGAGTGTCGGAAATAAGCAGGTTTTCCACGTTACTGCAAAGCTGACCGATGGCAGTAAAGTCGTGCTGGCTAAGAACTTACTCATGCGCAGTGACGTTGAATCCTTTATCGAAAAAATAAAAAATGAAATAGGCATAAGGCAGGACTAGTACGAGTAATAATCTTACTGTAGGGGCGAGCTGTGCTCGCCCATCCGAAGGCGCTTCTATCTATTGTACGGACAAGTCATGACTTGCCCCTACGTTCGAGTCACGCAGGCAGCGCCCCTACCAATAGCACTTGGTATCAATTCAACCGGTATTTCTGTTTATCATAAGCCCAGCTGGCAAATTGTGCATAAGCCAGTGCAAGCAATTCCTGCTCGGTGTCATGGCCCGATTCTTTGCCAAAATGTCCATCCGTGTATGGGTAAGTTATTGGCTGTTGATTAGGACGCAGAATAACCACTTCCTGCCCATCCCAATACGCCTGATTATCCCCATACTGCATGATGGCTCGGCCTTGATAATTGGTAGGCAGCTGAGTTAAGTCATGTCCCAGCATCGGTACCTGATGATCGATACCTAATAGCGAAAGTAAAGTGGGCGCCAGATCAATTTGACTAACCAGTGTGCTGTCAATTTTAGGCTCTATATCCGGGCTGATAATCAATGCTGGAATGTGGAAATGATTGATAGGCACCAGGGAATCGCCCCATACTCTGGCATCATGATCAGCAACCACCATAACTACAGAGTTTTCCATCATGCCTTTCGTTTCGAGTTCTTGTAGAAATTTTCCCAAAGCATAGTCTGCATATTTAACTGCGTTATTGACCGTCTGCTTAGGTTCTTCATAAAGCTCAATTTTGCCATCCGGAAAATCAAAGGGCGTGTGGTTAGTGGATGTGAAAATCAAACTAAACTTAGGTTGTTCTGGTTTTGTTTGCAGATAGGTTAACGCCTGACTAAAAAGATCTTCATCGCTAACGCCCCAGTTGCCGACAAAAGACGGATTGGCATAATCATTTTGATCGATAGTCAGATCAAAACCATTGTTCAGAAAAAATCCCTTCATATTATCGAAGTGACTTTCGCCGCCATAAATAAAACTACTTTCGTAACCGTACTCTGAAAGAAGCCCGGCCAGGCTGAAAAAATTACCCTGTGCTTTAGGTAGCTTCAATACTGGGCGAGCAGGCGAGGGCAAAAAGCCAGTGGTAATGGCTTCTAAGCCACGCGCAGAACGAGTGCCAGTTGCATAAAGGTTTTCGAAGAACCAGCTTTTGTCGCGCCACTGATCGATATTAGGGGTTAAAGACTTCCCACCCAGGGATCCCACGAACTGAGCCCCTAAACTTTCTTCAACCACAATAATCAGGTTGCGCTTCTGAAAAGGCTGGCTTGGCGTCAGTTGATGCAAGCTCGGCATATCCGAAGGCACCAGTTGACCTAGTTCCTGCGATTGCTGGCCGATAATTTGCAACATGGTTGCTTCAGGGATTTCACCGTACAGCTTCGCCGCGGAAGATTCGTTGCCCATTTGGTACAGAGCATACATGACACTGTAGGTTGAATTCAGTGGCAAGGTATTAAGCATGCGGTCATTGGAAAAGGCGACCATTGCCGGGTTAATTGGGCGGTGCTGAATACCGGAGCGAGCGCCCAGCAACAGCAATGCCAGCAATGGCAGCATTAATAAAGAGCTGGCTGGGCTGAATACAGCAATCTCACCGCGATGGCGTCTTAGCCAATGACGAGTGAGCCAGCCAGTTGCGACTAACAGAAGTGTGCCAATGACCAGTTCAAGCAGGTAGCCATTGAGCAACATTCCAAATACCTCATTAGGGCTGCTGAGATATTCGAAGAATAAACGATTGGGGCGTGTGTCGTACTCGCTAATGAAGGTCGGTGTCGATAGCTCCAGCAAAACCAGAACCAGTAATAACACCCAGCAATAGACCTTTATAGCTCTTGATAACCAATGACCTTTAAGCGGAGTCAATGTATGGAGAGCCAAAGCCAATAGCGGCAGGAAAAGCAGTTGCGACAAAGTTGCCAGATCAATGCGTAAGCCGCCGATAAAAATAGGCAGGATATCATCAGCTCCCTCAACTCGTGGCCATTGCCATAACACAAATGACAAACGAGAAAGCGTCAAAATAGCCAACGCGAGCAGGAA
>JAPHRL010000131.1 GCA_026195755.1 Kangiella sp.
CATCGTGGTGCTGGTTTAGGTGGTGGGCACGATGAGCGTGAGCAAACTTTAAACCAGTTACTGGTCGAAATGGATGGTTTCGAAGGTGGTGAAGGCGTGATTGTTATTGCTGCCACCAACCGTCCTGATGTTCTCGATCCTGCGTTATTGCGACCTGGCCGTTTTGATCGTCAGGTTGTAGTGGGCTTACCTGACATTAAAGGTCGTGAGCAAATCCTTAAAGTGCATATGCGTAAAGTCCCTATTGGTGACGATGTTGAGCCTGGCCTTATTGCTCGTGGTACCCCTGGCTTTTCAGGTGCCGATTTAGCTAATCTAGTGAATGAGGCAGCTTTATTTGCAGCGCGTGATAGTCAACGCGTGGTGGGGATGGAGCAGTTTGAAAAAGCTAAAGATAAAATCCTGATGGGTTCTGAGCGTCGCTCAATGGTCATGACTGAAGAGGAAAAACTGAACACCGCTTATCACGAAGCTGGCCATGCTATTGTTGGTTTGAAAGTGCCAAGCCATGATCCCGTTTATAAAGTGAGCATTATTCCACGTGGTCGTGCACTGGGTGTGACCATGTATTTACCTGAGCAAGACAAATACTCATTATCCAAAGAAGCGATAGAAAGCCAACTATCGTCACTGTACGGTGGCCGGATCGCGGAAGAGATTATTAATGGAGTAGATAAGGTGACAACTGGTGCTTCGAATGATATCGAGCGCGCCACAGCTATTGCCCGCAATATGGTCACAAAATGGGGATTGTCTGATAAGCTCGGCCCATTGTCATATGCAGAAGATGAGGGTGAGGTCTTTTTAGGTCGCTCGGTTACTCAGCACAAGAATATCTCTGACGATACAGCAAGAGCGATTGATGCAGAAATTCGTGAGGTTATTGATCGCAACTACAATCGAGCAAAAACTATTTTGCAGGACCATATGGAACAGTTGCACGCAATGGCTGATGCGTTAATGAAATATGAAACCATTGATGCTAGCCAAATAAAGCAAATTATGGATGGTGATGATCCAAGCCCGCCGGCTAATTGGTCGGATAAAAAAGGCCCCGGTGGTAATGGTGGCTCAGGAACGCAACCTGAAGCGCCAAAAGAATCACCAGTAACAGAACCATCTGTTGATTAAGAAAAGGGCCTTCTGGCCCTTTTTTTCATTGTGACATAAGTAGCTATAATGCAAAAAATATTAGAGTCAAATCGACCACTTGTGATGGGTATTCTGAACACTACTCCTGACTCATTTTCGGACGGTGGCAGTTATCTGCGTAAAGATATAGCACTGCGACGCATTGAGGCCATGATTGAAGAAGGGGTTGATATCATTGATGTCGGTGGTGAGTCCACTCGCCCAGGTGCGCAAGCCGTCTCAGTCAATGAAGAGCTGGATCGGGTTATTCCTATGATAGAAGCTATCGTGGATAGTGGTATGCCTGTGTCAGTCGATACCAGTAAAGCCATTGTAATGACGGAAGCGATTAATGCTGGCGCCGGTATGATCAATGATGTTCGCGCATTGCAGGAGGATGGTGCTATTGACGCTGTAGCTTCGGACCCGAATGTATCGCTGTGTTTGATGCATATGAAGGGGCAACCTAGAACGATGCAGCAGAATCCTCAATACAGCGACGTGGTAGTCGAGGTTAAATCATTTTTGAAACAACGAGTACAACAGTGCCTCGAAGCGGGCATCGCGACTGAGCGAATCTGTTTAGATCCAGGTTTTGGGTTTGGTAAAAAGTTGCAGCATAACTGTGAACTGATGAAACATTTAGACAGTTTTAAAGAACTAAATTTACCACTACTAGTCGGTGTTTCAAGAAAGACAATGATTGGCACCATCTTGGATGCTGATGTGAACGATAGGGCTAATGGTAGCGTCGCTGCTGCCATGTACTCGTTAACCAAGGGTGCAAATATTCTTAGAGTGCACGATGTTAAGGCAACAGTTGAAGCAGTGAAATTATTTTGCGCCTTTGAGCAAGCCAAATAAACAAAATTAGGAACGGATAAAATGAGCGAAAGAAAATATTTTGGCACCGATGGGATTAGAGGAACAGTTGGTGACTTTCCGATTACACCTGAATTTGTATTGAAGTTGGGTTGGGCTGCCGGGAAAGTACTTGGCAAAAAAGGTCGAATCGTTATTGGTAAAGACACACGGATTTCAGGGTATATGTTCGAGTCAGTTCTTGAAGCTGGCTTGACGTCTGCAGGGGTCGATAGCTTTTTGGTTGGGCCTATGCCGACGCCAGCGATAGCTTACTTAACTCGAACCTTTAGAGCTGACGCTGGGATTGTGATAAGCGCTTCGCATAATCCATTCCAGGATAATGGAATCAAATTTTTCTCAGCAGCAGGGACAAAATTACCGGATGAGGTTGAGTTAGAAATTGAAGCCTTATTGGAGCAAGAAATGACCTCTTTACCCTCTGAGAAGTTAGGCAAGGCGTATCGAATAGAAGATGCTGCGGCGAGATATATTGAATTTTGTAAAGCCAGTGTTCCTAATGATTTTAACCTAGATGGAATGAAGATTGTTTTAGATTGCGCTAACGGTGCGACTTACCATATTGCCCCTTACGTATTCAAAGAATTGGGCGCTAAAGTTATAAAAACTGCGGTAGAGCCAGATGGTTTAAACATCAACCGTGAGTGTGGTGCAACTCATCTTGAGCCCTTGTCAAAAGCAGTAGTTGAACACCGGGCAGATATCGGTATTGCCTTTGATGGTGATGGCGACCGCCTGATGATGGTGGATGCCAATGGTGGCACTATTAACGGTGACCAGCTAATGTTTATGATGGCTTATCACTTGCAACAAAAAGGGTTGCTTAAAGGTGGAGTGGTTGGAACCTTGATGACCAATATGGCGATTGAAAATGCGTTGAAAGAATTTGAGATTCCATTTGAGCGAAGCAAAGTGGGAGATCGATATGTCATGCAAACCCTTAAGAAGAATAATTGGCTGATTGGTGGCGAGTCATCAGGACACTTGATTCATCTTGATTATAATTCTACCGGTGATGGGATTATTGCTGCGCTGCAGGTGTTAAGAGTGATTAAAGAGCAAGGAAAAACAATTGGTGACTTAGCCAAGCAGTTTCCTTTATTCCCACAAACGATGATTAATGTTCGTGTAAAAGACGCGAAGAGAATTATGGGAAATGAAGAATTACAGCAGTTGGCAAAAGAGGTTGATACCGAACTTGCTGATAATGGTCGAGTTTTACTACGCGCTTCAGGTACTGAACCTTTGATCAGAGTGATGGTTGAAGCTGATGATACAAATCTGGCAACAAAAATGGCCGAGAAGTTGGCAGAAAAAGTGCGCAACATTGCCTAAAAAATGTAAAATTATGTCAAATTCGGCTTATGCTTTGTATCTAACTCATTGTTTCCGCTATAATGCGAAGCACCATGGAACATAAATGAATAACTTAAGAGGGTAATACAATGAAAAAATTATTAACCGCAGCTTGCTTGATGGCTTTAGGGTCAACGGCATTTGCTGCAGAAGAAGTGCAAGACCGTCATGGTTTTTATGGCCACGTAGGTTGGTATGACATAGAGCTAGATTCTCATTGGAATTCTGGCAATACTCAATCCGGTGGATTGGGCCTAGGTTGGTTCTTTAACAAGAACGTC
The DNA here is from genome assembly GCA_026195755.1 of Kangiella sp. GTDB lineage: Bacteria > Pseudomonadota > Gammaproteobacteria > Enterobacterales > Kangiellaceae > Kangiella. Next base: position 3,651 of record JAPHRL010000131.1, read on the forward strand.
GCTCTGGAGCTAGAGTACAATTACTTTGACGAAATTCCAAATTTTACATCAGGTTATCGTACTGATGTTGAAAATACAGCTCTAAATCTTATTTTAAATGACACAAGCTGGATGGGTAGTGCTACAACGCATCCATTCCTTAAATTGGGCTATGGCGAGTTAAGCGATAAGTATGGTGTTTACCACCCAGATTTAGAGGACGGATATTATAAAGTTGGTGTTGGTCTTGAGCACTTTGCATCGGATAACGTTTTCATGCGCGTAGGTTATGACTGGTTGGATTCCGGTGAGCGCGGCGATCATCAAGTATGGTACGTCAGCTACGGTTATTTCTTCGGTGACACGGTTAAGTCTGGTGCGGCTCCAGCTCCAAAACCAGTTGAGAGAGCAAAAGATTCTGACGGTGATGGCGTATTAGATGCAAACGATCAATGTCCAGGAACGCCTGCAGGCGCTGCTGTAGATGCTAATGGTTGTCCTTTAGACAGTGATAACGATGGTGTTTACGACTATCAAGATGCTTGCCCAGGTACAGCTCCGGGTGTTCAGGTCGACGAAAAAGGTTGTGAAGTTAAAGTTGCAGAAGAAGTTGTTGTTGATATGCGCTTAAACTTTGACACTAACAAATATGAAATCAAGCCAGAAATGGTCGCTGAAATAGCCAAAGTGGCTGAGTTCTTACGCCAATATCCAGATGTCAATGCTGAAATCCAGGGGCATACTGATAGCGTAGGTTCTAGTGCATATAACCAAGGCTTATCGGAGCGTCGTGCTAACTCTGTAAAAGAGTACTTAGTAAGCAACTTCGGTATTGATGCGTCTCGATTGAGCTCAAAAGGCTATGGTGAAGACCAACCAATCGCAGACAACTCAACTGCAGATGGCCGTGCCTTAAATCGTCGTGCAGAAGCACGTGCAGAGACAATGACTACTAAATAATATATTTAGAAAGTCAGGCCTCTTTCAAAGCCCAGCATATTGCTGGGCTTTGTTTTTTCTGGCAAATAAGCTACTATCAAATTGAAGATCAAGCGAAAGCGCTTTTCAATTCTTACAATAAAATCAAGGAGTAGCTTTATGATAAAGTCGGTTCATGTTAGAGATTATATGACTTCGGCAATGATCACCTTAAAACCACAAACAGATGTTGTTGAAGCTGCTCAGACAATGTTGGAATATCGCTTAACCGGCGCTCCAGTATTGGATGACCATAATCGATTAGTTGGGTTTATTTCCGAAAAAGACTGCCTACACACTGTTTTGAGTGCTATTTATCATGGTGACTTGGGGCATAGGGTTATGGATTTAATGACTAAAGAGGTCAAAACTGTACACCCTGATGACAGCATTGCTGATGTCGCAGAGAGATTCTTAAAAGACAACTGCCGCATGTATCCGGTGATGGAGAAAAGTCAGTTAGTGGGAATGATTTCGAGACAAAGTATATTAAAAGCGATTCAATTTGTTGGCCGTAAAGACTAATTGCCGAGCAATTAGTCTTCTAAAACTTCGACATTAAGGCGTCGCTCGTTCCGTAGGCGAGCACGCTTCTTCGCACATGGCTTATCACAATCACAAGCCTTCTCAATGCCTAAGGCATCCATTCCACCGCAACTACCGCTAATTCGCTTTTGTTGAAACAAATACCCAACCGCCATTATTACCATGACAGCTAAAAATAGTATGAATGCAAGAAAGAAAGTACTACTCACGATATAAAACTCGATATTAACTATGAAACCCTATTTTATCATATTGACATTTAAATATAAGCATTAGTATATAAAATGAGCTAAATAAGTAGCAGGGTAAAAATGGGTAAAGTTTAGAATGAGCTGATTTTAACCCTGCAATTTCGGGGTGTTTTTTTCAAGTTACTGATAAGTTGAGCATTGACCAATTGGGGTCGATTTAATATGAGTTAACTTGGAGTGAATGTATGAAATACTTAGTATTACTATTAAGTTTAGTTATCAGTAGCGTCGTTGTGGCTGAAGAATATAACCACGGAAATCACAATGATCCCTATATCCAGTTTTTTAATGGCACCGAAACGTTTAACTGTGGCAGCTTGAGCTTTTATGCCTGTGCAAGCCAAACCAATATCCAGTCAATGGTAGAGTCACGTTGCGAAAGCAAGGTAACCACTACCGATAATGGTGGTTATCCGCCTTATGGGCAGCCTTATTACCATGGTGTAAATGGCTTTAACATTGTTGTTCAGAGTGTCACTGGCCCAGCACCTTATAGTATGCAGATTAGCTTTAAGTGTGGCGGGTTGAGACATCCGGGGCAAAAATACGAGCTTTCTCTATAAAGCGTAATAAGCCGAGCGGTTGCTCGGCTTATTCACAAACCTGTTTGATAATAATTTAAGTAGTCTTATTCAGCAGGCGGCTGGTCAGTATCTATTACAATATTGGAAAACAACTCATTCTGATAAGTCATCAATTGTTCATCTTGCCGATTTATAAGGAATATGGGTAGCTGATGACTATGTGCAAATTGTTTTGAGCGCTCAAAGCCCATAACGCTGAATGCTGTGGCGTAAGCATCAGCATACATGTTGCTGGGGTGAACGACTGATACTGAGGTTAAGCCATGTGTTATTGGATAACCTGTGGTTGGGTCAATAGTATGAGAAAAGCGCTTCCCATCCACTTCGAAATAATTACGATAATCACCTGAAGTCGCTATAGATGTGTTGTTTAAACCAACCACGATTAACTGTTGTTGAGTGGTTCCTGCAACTGGCTTTTCAACTGCAATGCGCCAAGGGTAGCTATGGATATTAACTCCTTGGCTTTTAGTTTCACCGCCGATTTCAACTAGATAATTAGGTATGTTGAACTCTTCCATGATATTCGCAAGCTGATCGACTGCGTAACCTTTTGCAATGGCGGAAAGGTTGATGGTTAGCTCTGGGTTAGATTTAGCGATACATTGTTCCGCGAAATCAAATTCTAGCTGATCGGTACCAACGGCACTTTGTAAATCTTGTACTTCTGCTGCAGATGGAACTCGCTGCGCATATTCAGCTGCATCAAAACCCCAGCGCTGAATTAAAGGTGCAACAGTAATATCAAAAGCCCCTTCGGTTTGGTGGTAGACATCTTTAGCGGCAATCAGAACAACCCAGGTTGGATCAGAAAAGGCGAAGCATTCTTTGGTTGCAAGGGCATTGAATTGATTGATTTCGC
>JAPHRL010000158.1 GCA_026195755.1 Kangiella sp.
CCAATGCCGCCTGCTTGCCAACCGCATCCAGTCCCTTTTCCACCGCTAACGATTCACCCGTTAAAATAGCTTCCTCAATATTCAAGCCATGCGATTGGATCAATCGTAAATCAGCCGGCACCTTATCACCCGCTTCCAGAAGCACCATATCGCCTGGCACTAATTCTTCAGCGGCAACCGTTTTACGTTCTCCATTTCGGATCACTGCCGCTTTTAGCGCCAACATATTCTTTATGGCATCAAGAGCTCGCTCTGCCTTTCCCTCCTGCAAAATCCCCACAATAGCGTTAATCAAAACCACCGCAATGATTACCGTGGTATCAATCCAATGGTTTAGTAGCGCGGTAATTGCAGCAGAGATAAGAAGTACATAGATGAGCGTGTTATGAAATTGCACAATAAAACGAACAAACCAGCTGCGACGAGCTGGTTGTGGTAAACAGTTGTCGCCGAATCTTGCCCGCCTTGCACAGACTTTGTCATCGGTTAAACCATCTTGGTTGACTTGCTGTCTCTCCAATACAGCTGACACATTTAATGTGTGCCACAGAATATCTTTACTATCCTGTTCCATTTTCTAACTCAGACACTCTTTGGGCCTTCTATAACTTTGAGCTCAAGCCAGTTATTCTCTTCTGCCTTTGATAAATCCTGTGCTAACTCAACTTTATCTGCATCTGGGTCAATTTTGGTCACACAAGTTGCGCGATTTCTGCCACTCGACTTGGAAGAATAGGCCGCCATATCGGCCAGGTGTATGGCTTCCTGCCAGCTCTGCTCTTCGAAAGCAGGCCAAGTAACGCAGCCTGCTGAAATGGTAATCGTTAATTGCTGCCCTTCAAAATTAAAGGTTTCTTCACCAATCTTTTTAATAACCCTTTCTGCAATGTTACATAATGCCCCATTGATATTCGGCAGTAGTAACACAAACTCTTCGCCACCCCAGCGTACTACCATATCTCGTTCCCGCAACAGCTGTCTAAAGCGCCTTGTCATCTCAACCAGCACAGCATCACCGACTGCATGACCATAGGTGTCATTCACATTCTTAAAGAAGTCGACATCCAATAGAATGATTCCCATGATGTCATCAGCACGGCCTGGGCGGTCTAGGTTCTTCAACTTTTGATGCAATTCCTGCATTGTCTTTTGCAGGAAGCGGCGGTTGTAGGCCCCTGTTAGCGGATCACGATCAGTTTGCAGTGACAACTGCTCGTTATCGCTTAGTAAGTCTCGATTTCGCTTTCTACTCGTTCTGAGCCATTGCACTAGTATTATGGCAACCAGTAGAAAAACCACCGCTAAAGCCAACCATAATTTCTGTCGAGCTTCTTTAGCGGTAATTTCTGCGTTTGCTTTAGCTTTTTCTAATGATAGTTTTTCAATCTCTCGATTCTTTTTTTCTGTTTCATACTGTTCTTGAACCGCTTGAATCGATTTTTCTCGTTCTGACTTTAATATTTCAGCCTCAAGCTCAATGATTTTCTTATAAGCTACAACCGATTCTTCGAAGTCTCCAAACTCTTCGTAGAGCTGAGCCAATGAACGATACATATCCAATGCGTAAGTCTTAGCTCCCTCTTCTTCTGCTACTGTTATTGCTGCTTGTAGCTCTTCAATTCCCTGCTGCTTATCAACTGAATAAGCTATCCCAATCGCCCTATTATGCATCGCTACGGAACGACCGACATTATTATCAAGCTTTTCAGCCCTGATTATTGCCTCATCAGCAACGTCTATCGCTTCTTCATATTTCTCTTGCTCAATCAGATTATGAGACAAATTAACCCGATTGGTCATAGCCTGGATTTTTAATTCAGGATACTTATCGGTTATTGCAATCGTATCTCTTAAACAATCCGCTTGCTTTTCAAAATCTCCCTGTAACGCGTATACCCAGCCCTGATTGCCACGCGCGTTAACCATCTGCTCAATATCATTCAGCTGTTTTGCTTTTGCGAAGGCTTCGTCAGCTAGAGTCATGGCACGTTCCAGATCTCTACGATGGATATTAGCTAACACAATATAGTTTAATGCTCTGATATGGTCAGACGGTCGATTGAGCTCTTCTGATAGCTTAGCAGCCTGCAGAGCCACTTCTATGATTTCTGGTATCATAGATTTCGCATTGTACAAATAGGCCTTCAGCTCAAAATATTGAAGACGCAGGATAGGCTCATCGCCAGATGTTTGCATTTGGGACAGCACCATATCAACTTCAGGGATATTATTTTGCCGTGCAGCGATATAGCCCTGCACAATCAAGCTGCTGTCTTTACATGACCGGCAGTCATATTCAGTAACCAAGCGTTCTAGTTTTTTGACCGAATGCTTTGCTTTATCGTATTGACGTGCCAAAGCAGCAAATTTACCTATCCAAAGAAAAAAATAAGCTTGCTCTTCTATGGGTGACTTTTCAGTCGGCTGCGCTTCGGATTGTTCCAGCCTGTCTAAAACCACAACTGGAGACATTCGGCCATTAATACCGATGTCATGAATGATTTCCTGGAAGGTTTCTGCTTTTGCGGGAGGGGATATCGATAATACTATGACTATCAATATGCTGATAAGCGATAATAACAATACGCTTCGTACTTTCGAATGGCAGGAGTCGCTAATTACTCTATTCGAGCTTTCCGACCGGCTCAAGGTAACTTGCAGATTACTGTGCGACTTTTTCTTTTGATAATTTCCACCAACCATAGAACCCCGCCTATTGCGCTAACTATAAAACTTATTGTTATCGAATTCCCTGTTGGCTCTTTTTGTTATTCCCTTATAAATCGACTCCCATCTACCCTGTTTATAGTTATATCATTAGATTGTCTATTTTTCATTCAGTCTTTGAATATTTTTGATTCAAGGTGCATTTCGTTGCGAAGGATCTTTCTTAAAAGCCTCGATCACCTTATCTGGGTCAATCTCTGCTCGGTGCTGTTTAGTCGCCTGCCCCCACCATTCCAGCTGTAAAAAACCTCGTGCCAAATAAGTGTTCCACCTTTCTGCATTTTCAGCTTCCTGAAAATCACCATTCTCGGTAAACACTTCCTGGGCCTTAGGAATATTGGTCATGGCCGACACTGGCAAACAACCCAATTCCGACAGAGTGCCGCGCATGGACATAGCCGCTCGAACTCCACCCCATTGGCCAGCGGAATAAGTCACAATAACGCTGGGTTTGTAGGAAAACAAAGAACTGCCGAAGTGATTCAAAAGGTGGGACAATGCTGGACTCATGGTGTGATTATATTCAGGGCTGACCATAATATAACCGTCTGCCTTTTTAATCTTATCCGCCAACTCATCGAGATCTTTGGGCGCCTGGCCTTTGGCGTAGGAAAAGTGTGGCTTGAAAGGCGCACTTAAATCGTAATCCAAAGGGTCGATCAACTCGACCTCATGTTCCGACTGAAACGTTTGCAGGTGATTAATACAAGCCCTGGCGACTCGAAGACCAAGTCGCGCAGGTTTAGGAGGCGCGCTATCTCGAACAGTACCGAGAAAGAGTAAATACTTCATAGTGATACTTTTATCTATTAGTGTTTCTATTGGTTGCTATTGCTCAGGTAGACCGTCGTCGTCACTGTCTTCATCAATGTGCTTAACATCATCGCCTTTATCTACTTTCTTAACAGTTTCAGCCAGCGCTTTACCGCCTTTAAGCTTTACGCCAGCTTTTTGCTGTACCACATGCTCAGCCGATGCGTTGTCATCATTACAGTCTTCCGTGCCAGCCTCACAAACACTTTGCGCCTGATTAACAGTGATATCGATACCTGGAATCGGATCGCCTGCTTGCTGGGCTTTTGGCTTTTTGATATCCATGCCGCGCTTAATGTCCGACTTTTCAATCCCACGTGCATTTACCTGATCGTCAGATTGTTCCTGAGTCGCTTCTTCTTTAGTGCTATCGGCCAAAGCCACTCCACCCAATAATGTTAAATAAATCCCCACAACAACCGCTGTTACTTTATTCATAATCTTCATTACCAACTCCTTTGTTCAGTTTTTTTACCAGTTCATGATGAACTGACCAGATCAAACTTACGCCTAACATCAATCAGTTACCCCCCCTCAAAACCTAACCTACGTCATTCCACCCGCGTGACCAAAGGAAATACCTTTAGGTAAAGGCGGGTGACCGTAGGAAATGCCCTTGGGTAAATCCATAAAGCTTTTATTTCAGGAGAGTGGACTCCCGCCTTCGCGGGAGTGACAGAAAATTAGCATCTGCGATACTCTTAACTGTTCGACATTAAGCATACGCCCACTTTTCTGAACTTAACCTAAACGGTAATTTGACCTTCCAAATACAATACCGCTTTACCCGCCACATGCACTCGATCATCCGCTAAACGGCAATGCACCACACCACCACGCTGCGAGGCC
>JAPHRL010000248.1 GCA_026195755.1 Kangiella sp.
CGTTAAAGCGTCGGGCATTGTACATTTGTGCCACAATAAAGGCATCTGCTAAAGTCAGCAAATCGCCAAAAGCAAATGGTCCCAGTCCTTTGTAACTTTGCAATTCTAGCTCTATCGCCCTGAATCCTTCATGAACCCAATGCCGATACCATGTATCTTTAGCCTCATCACTGACATCAAGCTCACCTTTCAAGTACTTGAGTACCCTCAAGTTGTCAAGCGGATGTATATCACAAGCAATGATTTGACATAGGCTTCTGACTTTAGCTCTGAGAAAAGGTTCACTGGGTAATAACTCTGGTCCGTTATAACTTTCTTCGAGGTATTCACAGATGGCCATGGATTGACTCAATAACTTGCCATTATCATCCAATAGAGGCACAAGTCCTTGAGGGTTTTGCTCCAGGTATTCGGGCTTATGCTGTTCACCACCATCTTTCACTAAATGAACAGGTATCATTTGGTAAGACAGGCGCTTCACATTAAGTGCAATACGCACTCGGTAAGCTGCCGTTGAGCGCCAGTAACTATAAAGCTTCAGCATAAACCCTCCAGATATTATTCTTAAGTACTAGGCTTTCGGTTCGTACTTCTCAACAACTTGGTTAATTTGTCCGAAAATACTATCACCATTCGCATCAAACATTTCAATAGTAACCCGATCACCAAACTGCATAAATGGTGTTGTCGGTTTGCCATTGGCAATAATTTCCAACATACGAACTTCAGCCAGGCAGGATGAGCCGGTTGACTGGTCTTTATTAGAAATAGTACCTGAACCAACGATAGTGCCAGCGCTTAATGGGCGAGTTTTAGCGGCATGCGCAACTAGAGTTGGAAAGTCGAAAACCATGTCTACGCCACAGTCAGGCTTGCCTAATAAGTTTTCATTGAGATGTGTTACTAAAGGTAAATAAACTTTCTTGCCGTCCCATTTATCACCTAATTCCTCTGGAGTAACCGCTACAGGAGAAAATGCTGATGATGGCTTAGATTGGAAGAAGCCAAACCCTTTCGCCAATTCACCAGGAATAAGGTTACGTAATGACACATCATTCACCGTCATCAATAAACGTATTTCTTTTTCAGCTTGTTCTGGTGTTGCATCCATCGGTACATCACCAGTGATGACAGCAACCTCCGCTTCCATATCAATGCCATACTCTTCGCTCGCCATTCTGATATTTTCACGAGGACCAAGGAAAGCATCGCTACCACCTTGATACATCAAAGGATCTGTCCAGAACGTTTCTGGCATTTCTGCACCACGTGCTTTACGCACTAACTCAACGTGGTTAACGTAAGCACTGCCGTCTGCCCATTGATAAGCACGTGGCAAAGGTGACTCACAGGCTGCTTGGTCAAATTCAAAGGCATCATTGGCCTTGCCTTCGTTCAAATCTGCATAAAGCAAATCAAGCTTTGGTTTAAAGTTATCCCAGTCATCTAAAGCAGACTGCATCGTCTTAACAAAACCGGGCTTTACTGCACGTGACAAATCACGGCTGACTACGACTAACTGGCCATCTCTTGAGCCATCTTTTAATGTTGCTAATTTCATTGTTTCTTCCTAAATTCTTATCAAATCAATTGAATGGTTTCGATGAGGTTATTTGCTTGCTTTCCAGCTATTACAATACTCTTCATTCTCTACACTGCTCATCGCATCGGAAACCTCTAAGGCATCACGCGTATCGATCATCACGGCCACTTCATCCGTTTCTTTCTTGGCATGCTTGCGGCCTGCTTCGAATGCTTTCGGATGTGGACCATGAGTAAAGCCAGACGGATGGAATGTGACCATGCCAGCATCAATATTATCGCGGCTGAAGAAATCGCCCGCGTGATAGAAAAGCACTTCATCAAAATCGTCATTGTTATGGTAGAAAGGTACTTTTAATGCACCAGGGTCCGACTCAATTGGACGAGGCACAAAAGTACAAATCACGAAGCGACTGGCGACAAAAGTTGTGTGTGCTGATGGTGGCAAATGATAACGATGTGACATCAATGGACGAATGTCGCGCCAGTTGATGCGCACAACCGATAAGTCACCATGCCAACCGATCGCATCAAGCGGCGAATAGTTGAAATGTACTTTCGAAATTTGTGCGCGACGTTTGATTTCTACCGACCATGGTTTGTCATCCTGCTGCGCCAAAAACTTGTCGTTAACGCTTGGCACGTCCAGCATTGCCGGATCGAAAATAGCCTGCGGACCAACTAATCCTTTTTCAGGTAGCTGATAGCTATCATTGGTCGCTTCGATTAACAGCATGGTCATCGGCTCATGTGGCTCAAGACGCCACATGGTTCCGCGCGGAATAACCACATAGTCACCATCGCGAATTTCCATATGCCCATAGTCACAGAACAAATCACCTTTACCTTTATGGATAAAGAGTAATTCGTCGCCATCACCATTGCGCGCCAATGCTGGCATTGGTTCAGTACAATCCCAGATACGGAATTTACAGCTGGCGTTGTGCAACAATTCTTTGGCACTCCAAGGCGAAAGGCTCGCCTTGTCGAGATCATTTAAATCAAACGCACGTGGGCGTAATGGGCCTTCCCATTTTTCCCATGAGGTTGGCGCACGCTTGTGATGAAAGTGCGCGGTTGGACCAAAGAAACCACTCCGCCCTGCTTCGCGCTCGTAGATCGCCTCTTCTGGAAAATCCGCGTGCGCCTGGCGTGAAATGGTTCCTTCTTTATGAGGGAACGCAATCCATTTACGCATCTTAAATCACTCCGCGCTGGATCTGGTCTAATTCGATAGACTCGAACAGCGCCTTAAAGTTACCTTCACCGAAACCTTGGTTACCTTTACGCTGAATGATTTCGAAGAAGATAGGACCAATCACAGTGTTGGTAAAGATCTGAAGCAAAATACCTTCTTCATGATCCAATGAGCCGTCAATCAAAATACGGTTTTTACGTAATACGTCGACATCTTCATGATGCTCAGGAATACGCTTTGGAATCATATCGTAGTAGGTGTCTGGTGTGTCCATGAACTTCATGCCACCGGCACGCAAATCTTCAATAGTCTGATAAATATCATCTGTTGATAGTGCGATATGCTGAATACCTTCACCGTTGTATTCTTTCAAGAACTCTTCGATTTGTGATTTCTCATCTGAAGATTCGTTGATTGGAATACGCAGCTTGTTGCATGGACCGGTCATTGCTTTTGAGAATAGACCCGTTTGCTTACCTTTAATGTCAAAGTAGCGGATTTCGCGGAAGTTGGCGATGTTTTCATAGAACGTTGCCCAAACATCCATGCCACCACGTTTAACGTTATGCGTTAAATGATCAAGGGTAAGCAGGCCTCTGCCTTTAGGGAACTTGTCAACGCCTTCATAGTATTCAAAGTCGTCATCATAAAAACTGTTCGGCTTATTGCCCCATTTATCAATGAAGTAAAGCACAGAACCACCAATACCATAAACTCCAGGGTGAGACATGTGCTCTTCCTGATCAAAAGGCTTAGCACCTTTTTCTACCGCATAATCAAAGGCTTTTTGTGCATCGGCAACACGCCATGCCATAGCACAGGCACAAGGACCATGATCTTTACTAAACTCATGGAAGTAACCACTCATTTCGCTATTCACGATGAAGTTGATGTCTCCCTGACGGAATAAAACCGCATCTTTAGATTTATGCTTAGCAATTTCGGTAAAACCAAGTAATTGAAATAATTCTTTTAACTTTTCTACGCCCTCTTCATTTGGCGCCGTATACTCCACAAACTCAAAACCATCGGTGCCTAGAGGATTAAATGTTGTATCAGTCATATTTGACTCCTAAATCTTATGCGAGACTTAGCTTTTATTTTGCAAGCCTCTAATTTAAAGCTTTCAGACGGGTCTTAGTCAGATTGTGCTAAAACACGTCCATTTAAAGGGTTGGTTCGTAATTAAATAACTTAATGAATCACGAACCCTACGCATAAAATCATGCGCAAAGGAAACTGGACGCTAGCTCCATTGAGCGCGAATTTGGTCGGCAACGATAAACGTTGGTGTGAGTTGTTTAGTAAACATCAATAACATATAGTTTTTTGCCCTGTAACAGCTTGATTTCAAAGTAGCTATTTACGATCCCTTCATTATGCAACAGCCCGCCAATATTAACAATATCGCGGGCTGCCTGGGTATGAGATGTTCAGCTATATCTTAACTAGCCATTTTCTCTTCTTTTGGTGGAAACAACGGTTTGTGCAAACCTAAACGCTTGGCCTCTTTCACCATCGACATGACATCAGAGTTAGCTAATTCAAAAAGTTGCTTGAAATCATCCAGCACGAAGTACTGCGGCTGCATGATATCAATACGATAGGGTGTGCGAAGAATATCAATCGGATCAAATGGCTTACGAATAACATCAGGGTTTTCAAGACTATGCGGTGTTTCGCCAATTGATGACAAGATACCACCCCCATAAATGCGTTGCCCTTCTGCTGTATTGACTAAACCGAATTCGACAGTAAACCAATACAAACGAGCAAGGAAAACCCGGTCTTCTTTTGACGCTTCATAGCCTAATTTACCGTAAGCACTGGTAAACTCAGCAAAATAAGGGTTGGTTAGCATGGCACAATGGCCAAAAATCTCATGGAAAACATCAGGTTCTTGCAGATAGTCCATTTCCTCGCGAGTACGAATAAAAGTTGCACACGGGAATTTCTTGTCCGCTAATAACGCAAAGAATTTATCAAAATTAATCAAGGCAGGCACCCAGGCTACTTCCCAGCCGGTTTCCTTTCTAAGAACACTGGAGACATCTTCTAACTGTGGAATGCGGTCTTTTGGCAAATTGATTTTATCAAGACCTTCAAAATACTCTGGGCAGGCACGACCTTTAATCAGCTTTTCCTGGCGTGTGATTAACTCATGCCAAACCTGATGTTCTTCGTCTGTATAGTGAATAAAGCCATCTTCATCCATTGGACGAGCTTTATACTTGGTACCTGTACCCATGTAATTACCTCTTCAATGTTTCAATTAGTTTATCTAACCCTATATCTCTAACTTCGGTATCTAACTTCACGCATCACGCGGCACATTATCAATACCTTGGACCTCGAAAACAAGTAAAAATTGGCAAACATTTCAATTAACCGGTGGAACTTTTAAATGCCTAACAATACTAAAGTTTAGTAACATTTTTCACAGGAATTTGACTTTAAGTAAGCTATGCTTCTTGGTATAAATTTCGTCGCCGACTCACTCAGCAATTTATTTGTTGATTCATTTAGTAGCCGACCCATAAAAAGATGTCAAAAGACTAAATTAAACGATGCAAAATAATCAAACAAGCGTAATGTATAAGAACCACAATCAAATTAATGTAACAATAATGTCAGTCACTCAAGGATGTTAATGACAATGCGAACTATAGCTATTGCTCTAATCTTAACCATTGTAACCTTTTTTAATACCTCACAGGCCAAACCAGCCTATACCACCGACCAAAAAGCATTCATAGAGGCTGAAAAAGCACTTGAACAAGGAAGCACCAGAGAGTACCAAAAACTCAAAAAGAGTTTAGCGCATTATTCACTTCTTCCTTATCTCGAATACGAGGAAATGAAGGAAAATATCAACAAAAACAATAAGCAAGACATCGATAAGTTTATCGAAAAATATGACACCTCACCTCTTAGCAACAGATTGCGTTGGGACTTCATACGTGAACTCGCCAAGACTAAAAACTACGACTTAATGGAGCAATATTATTCCTTTGGCTCTGTTAGCAGCTATGACTGTCTACTATTAAGCCACCAGGCTATGCAGGGAAAGCCGATCAGTGCTTTATCTGAGCAAATTGCAAACTTGTGGAATGTCTCTAAGTCGCAGCCCAAAGAATGTGATGCTATTTTTGAAAAGTGGATTGATAACAATCAATTACAGCAGGATGTGGCGTATCAAAGGTTTTATCAAACAGCCCATGAAGGTCCTATTGGCTTACTGAGTTATTTAAAACGTTACTTACCTCGCGATGAACAGTATCTAGCTGATCTCTGGCTGAAAGTTCGTCGTAACCCGAAAGTCGTCACCCGCTCGAACTTTTTTCCCGGCAAAAATCTTGATAAAGAAGCTCCTATTTTAGTTTATGCCGTTAAGCGACTCGCCTGGGGAGATCGCGAGGATGCGTATAGTGCATGGAAACGTACCCAAAGTCGGATTCCATTAGCAGGAGCTCACAAATCTGATGTGGAAAGGACTCTGTTTCTCGCCCTAGCGACTGAAAACAATCCTAAAGCGGTAGATATGGCGAAAGATCAGATCAAGGATTATTTGGCTGATGAGCTGGTAAATCACTGGAAACTGGTGACCTTTCTACGCTCCGAAGACTGGACAACTATAACCGAGCTGTATGACCTCTTGCCTTTTGAACAGCAGAGCAGCGAACAGTGGCGCTACTGGTATGCAGTGGCACTAGACAAACTTGGACAAAATGAGGAAGCAAAAATACTGTTATCCGACTTGGCCAGCGAACGTAGCTACTATGGCTATAAAGCGGCCACTCGCATACAAGTCCCCATCCAACTCAATCATGAGCCTTTAGTTATATCAGAAAGTGTCATGAACTCTGTACGCCAGTCGGCCAACGTCGAACGCGCAAAAGAGTTATATGCATTAGGCCGTTACCTCGATGCTAGTCGTGAATGGCGTAGTTTGATGAGCAAACTGGACTCAACGCAGGAGTTTCAGGCTGCAGCCATCATTGCTAATGAGTGGGGCTGGTACAATCAAAGCATCCTAACCATCGCAAGAGCCCAAGTGTGGGATGACACGGACATCCGGTTTCCAACGGCCTTCAAAGATGATTACATCAAAATGGGCAAGCAAGTTCAGTTACCACCCCATTGGCTGATGGGCGTTGCGCGTCAGGAAAGTGCTTACGGACCAAGAGCGGTTTCGCCGGCAGGTGCTTATGGTTTAATGCAGGTGATGCCCAATACAGCCAAAGCTTTCGCACAGAAGTTCCAGATACCTTATTCTCATCGTAGCGATCTATTGGATCCAGCAATTAATATTCAAATGGGAAGCCGTTATCTGCAGATGCGTTTCGAAGAGCTTGAGCAGAACCCTGTTTATGCCTCTGCTGCTTATAACGCTGGCAAAAGCAGAGTCGAAGAGTGGAAAAAATTTGGCCGATACCCGACAGAAGTCTGGATTGAAGCCATTCCCTATACAGAAACTCGCGACTATATTAAGCGCGTGATGACTTATCGTCAGGTCTATGCGTTAAAGCTTGGTCTTGATGATGATATATTCGAATATATTTTGAGCACGCAAACTGGCGACAACAAATAGTAAGGCACCTTATGGCGCCTTACTTATAATAGTTGCTCACTGATTGCTAAAAATACCTTTCGAACACGATAGACAAATAATCATCATTCCTTAATGGGTATAATAAGCTATCCATCGGTCTGTTCTCATCCATACCTTCAAACCAACGCCCCTCAATGACTAACTTCCAGTTGTCCCCGAGACGGCGACTCGCTTCAAGATTAATAAATTGCTGATTTTCTGCATACGAGTAGCCCAATAACACTTCTGTTGAAGGAATATCATTCATCGCTAAACGAAGCCCAGTGACCCAGATATCTTCCTGTCTAAAGCCTCCTGGCAGTAGGTCTCGAGAGTCATATTGATATTCCATTATGACACCTAAGTCTGCACCAGACTCTGTAATTCCATAAAATGAATATTCAAACCCACCCACAGCAGCTGAGTATCGCTTCGCTTCAAAGCCTGAGCGGGTCATAGCCTCCAGTTTCCATAACCAAGCTCCTTTAGTTGCCTGTACATCAATGCTTGTTTGATCAATGGTTACATAAACTGGTCTTAACTCAGGTTCGAATGGGTTGCTATTATCCAGAGCAAATTGTGGGTCACGGCTGGTTCCTGAGAAATGAGCCAAACCAATATCCCAGTCTCCTATCCAATGCGACCATCGGACTGCCCCGTCAAGTCTCGATTTGCCATCTGGGTCAGAATAAATCGGATTGTCGGTATCAACAACATACGGGAAACGTAAGCGGCCATCTTTACCTGCAAATGTCCGTTCGCGGAAACCAGGTAAAGCAAAGATACTGAGTAAGCCCCAGTCACGTTCAGTCGATAAGGCGATCATTGGCTGACCAAGCTTCTCTTCGCCATCAATATTTTCAATAAAATCCGTTTGATTAATGATATCAACCAGGTGCTGTGACTCAGCAACCCCCCAGAACACCTTACCTATACCAGCTTTAACTTCCCATTCATCACCAACATACTGCAACATAAGCTCACGAATATCTCCGTGAGTGCGCTCACTATCCATACTGTCCCACCGGTAAAAAGGCTTAAAGGTAATGCTTAGATTGTGCTCATCCCATCGATGGTAAAAGTCCGGCTCAATCATCATCGAAACAAGCTCTTGTTCCTGCCCATAATCACCTTCTTGAAAATAATACCGTGCTTCAGTTGCAACAACACCCCGCCACTCAGCAGAGAACAACGGTAAACTTAACAAAATCAATAGGCTACAGATGAGGGGTTTCAACAGAATTTTTGTAGACATTTTTCCATACTAGTTGGTCTGTAATGAGCGCCCATTGTAAATAATGAACAACCGAAATACTAGCCAGGTATTCTTTGTTAATACAAGTCGCATAATAGACAATATCAATGGCCAATATCGTGCATTTTTTGAACAGTGTGCTAATCTAAATACTCACATACGAAGGAGGTCACATGGCACAAGCACTATTGCCCCAACGTGGCCACTGGTATAAGCGATCCGACCTAAACACTATCTTTGAAGTGGTAGCGATAGACGATGATGAAGGTACCGTTGAAATTCAATATTTCGGTGGCGAAATTGAAGAGTTTGACATCAACAGTTGGCAGTTACTTGAATTGAGTCAAGCAACCCCCCCAGAAGACTGGAGTGGCGCTCTGGAAGTGGACGATTATACCCTTGGCGACGAATTAGACTTAGCACCCAGTTCGCTGGATGATGTACTCAACATTATTGACTCGAACGATTATTAGAAGCTTATTTCTGAGTCTGTTTCACGTATTGAAACCTAGCCTCACTTCGCCCTCGCAGCTGTTCTGACTGCAAAACTATGGCTATCATAACCACATCCGCTATAATCTGCGCACAATCTCATTGAACTATAAACTACAATGCCAGAGTCCATATTAAGCTGGACAGAAGCTCTTGCCCCAATAAAAAGCCAGCCCTTTTTTAAACAACTATTGGCATTTGTAAAAGCCGAACGTGGCTCGGGAAAAACCATTTACCCGCCCCACGAGCAAGTTTTTGCAGCACTCAAGTTAACTGAGTTTAAGCAAGTTAAAGTCGTTATCTTAGGCCAGGATCCATACCATGGAACCAATCAGGCAAACGGGCTTTGCTTTTCTGTCAATCCTGAGCAACCCCTCCCCCCATCCCTACGAAATATCTACAAAGAGCTAGGTAACGACTTAAA
>JAPHRL010000085.1 GCA_026195755.1 Kangiella sp.
ACCACCGAGTCGAAGTTTGCCGCTAACGTAGTCATTGATTGGACTTGTCCTGCCAAAATTCCTGATTGAGTACAAGAGTCGAGGTTGACACTATATCTTGTACCAATGGGATCATTAAAATTAACCAGCTTTACTGAGCGGTTTTGTTGAGACAGCGTTGAAATTGAGTTGGCTGAAGTTTTAAGCCACATCACCTCTTTTCCTAGATAGTTACTGACTTGCTTCCATTGGGAGCCGAAACGATCCGACAGAGCAACTGTTTTGCTTTGACCATAATTTGAAGTGAATTCTTTATAATCGTTGAAACTATCAACCTCACCGGCTTTAGCAGAACTAACGGCAATAATTGAAGTTGCGAACAATAAATTAATGATGTTGTTTTGTGTGTTCATGATAGTACTCCTTTAACAATTGAATAGTGATGAAAATCCATTCCATTGTGATCAGAATCAGAACATGAACAAATGAATAAAACTAACGTCTCGAATCAGTAATTTTCATAATTATCAAAGAGTTATTTGTTTTCAGGAAGTTAGCAGTGCTTTTCATTAGGCCGTAATAGAGTGAACAGTTTATGACAAATCAGATGTGACTTATTGTGTGTAAGAGTGATGAAATTTGCTTGAAAGATCTTTGTCGGTAATGCGACTGTTTGATGACAGCAACGGAAAGTTTATAATTAAATGTAACGCGTTGGATCAGCAAAACCCTGGCTTTCAAATCCTTGCTTACGCAAACGACAGGAATCGCACACTCCACAAGCTTTGCCATCATCAGTAGCCTTGTAGCAGGAAACGGTTTGGCTGTAATCGACACCGAGCTTCATGCCTTCAGCAATGATTTGAGCTTTGGTGAGATTGATAAGTGGTGCTTCGATGGTGAGCTTTTGCCCTTCAACGCCCGCTTTAGTGGCTAGATTAGCCATGTTTTCAAAAGCTTTGATAAACTCGGGACGACAATCTGGGTAGCCGGAATAGTCCACGGCATTGACACCAATAAAAATATGATCAGCTTTTAAAACTTCTGCCCAACCCAGAGCAATCGATAAAAATACGGTGTTGCGAGCTGGAACGTAGGTAACTGGAATCCCCTCTTCCAAACCTTCGGTGGGTACATCAATAGAATGGTCAGTAAGCGCAGAGCCACCAATTTGACTCATGTCGAGATTCACCACGATATGCTCTTTGGCATCTATTGCTTGAGCAACTTGTTTAGCAGCATTGAGTTCAGCCAGACTGCGCTGGCCATAATTAAAACTCATGGCATAGCAGTCATAGCCATGCGATTTAGCAATCGCTAAAGCTGTCGTTGAGTCTAAACCACCAGAAAGTAATACTACTGCTCGTTTGTTCATAGCTACCATTTGAAATTAAAAACGGTGCGTCACGACGCACCCTACAACTGCATTCCCATATTAGCATTGGAAGCAGCGAAAGTGCTCACTGTGCTTCCTAAGTTAACCTTAATATCTAAGGCTGGGAAATTGCTTTAGCCCTTGTGGAACTTTCTACCCACCATATTATCATTGGAAGGAGCGAAAATGCTCACTATGCGCGGCATTCAATCTGTATAAAGAAGGAGCTTACTGAAGATAAGTGATTGATTTATACAGATTGAATAACAAAGCAGATGAGTATTTTAGCCCTTCCAATTAGACGCCAGTGCGCTCACCCCAGATAATCTTATGTAACTGAACCTGCATTCTTACCTTTAATCGGTCTTTCAAAATCCACTCGGCTAAGTCAGCATATTCGACTTGACCATAACTTGGTGAGAATAAGACTTCACATTTGCTGGTTATGTCATATTGCTCGACGGTCATTTTGCACCATTCGTAGTCTTTGCGGCTACAGATGACAAACTTGACCTGGTCGGTTGGCTTTAGCAGTGCAATATTTGAGTATAAATTACGTGCCATTTCTTGCGAGTCTGGGGTTTTTAAATCCATGACCACCATAACCCTCTTATCAACAGGACTGATATCATGGGCGCCGCCAGTCTCTGTTGAGACTTTGTAACCTTCATCACATAGCAATTTAAAAAATTCAAACACGCGTTTTTGTGCCAGTGGTTCACCACCTGTTATACAGACTTGGCCACAGCTATACTGTTTAATCTCTGCCAGAATCTCTTCAAAAGCCATCCACTCACCGCCACCAAAGGCGTAATCGGTATCGCAATAGACGCAACGCAGGGGACAGCCTGTCAAACGCACAAACACTGTAGGCACGCCAACAGTCAGGCTCTCGCCCTGTAACGAATGGAAGATTTCGGTGATCCGTAATTTACTCATAGAGCAAGCTCAAACCTGGCAAGGAGTGGGAATGATGAAAATATGCGCGGATTGTAGCAAAAGCTGCCTTTAAAGACAGCTTTTAGCGCTTATTTGATGATTATTGAGGGTTTTAAAGAGTATCGAGCTTGGCTTTAGCCAATCGGCCAGCAGTCGTATTTGGGAACAAATTGCTGACTTGTTGATAAGTTGCTTTTGCAGCAGCCTTATCACCTTTGAGCTCCTGAACCTGAGCAAGCTTTAGCATAGCTTTATCCTTGATACTGGTATCAGGAAACTGCTCATACACTGCTGTAAACTGACTTTCAGCTTCTGAGTATTCTTTGTCACTGAAGTGCAATTGACCCAATAAATAATGAGCATTTGATACTAGTGGATCTTTAGCATGATTACGGACAAAGTCTTTAAACGCCGTTTTTGCTTGCGGGTATTTTTGCTCATTAAATAATGAGAAGGCTTGGTTGTATGCCTGCTGTGCCTGATTGCCTGAACCGGTATCAGCTTTATCGCTAGCATCAGAACTTAATTCTTCGGTTTCTGAAGTGGACAATGCAGCGCCACCTTGTAGTCTACGATCAAGATCCAAGTATAGCTCTCGCTGCTGTTGAGTGAGTTGCTTGATACGATAATCTTGCTGTTCGACTTGACCTCGAAGTTGGCGTACTTCTTGCTGGAGTTGATTCACTTGCATAATCAACTCAGCCATAATTTGGCTTTGTTGGCTGGTTTGCTGTTGTTGAACGGCTGAAATATCTCGGGCATCAACAACGGGTGCAGCGGCATTACCCACAGCCGAAGCTGTGAGTAATGTTGCACCTAATAGATTAAATACAACTTTTTTCATTACTGATATTTAATCTCTACACGACGGTTTTCTTGCCATGCTGCTTCAGTGTGACCAGGGTTAGCTGGAGATTCTTCACCGAAGCTAATCACATCAATGTTTGAATCAGACACACCATAAGTTCTCATTAACTGAGCAACTGATTTTGCACGACGCTCACCTAATGCCAAGTTGTACTCTGGAGTACCGCGCTCATCAGCGTGACCTTCTAGAGTAACGCTTTTGCCGCTGTTTTGAGCATATTTAGCGTGAGCTTCTAGCACTTCAACATATTCACTACGAATAGAATCATCATCAAAATCAAAGTAGATGACATTGTTATCGAGTAAAGCAGCAATACGTTGTCTTTCAGCTTCTTCAGCAGCGCGTTGACGAGCTAAGGCTTCGGCTTCAGCTTGTGCAGCTGCATCCTGAGCGCTAGTATCAACTTGCTCTTCTTCTGGCTTGGTAGTGCTACATGCAGCCAACGTCAAGGCAGCTGTAAGAGCTAGTAGTAATTGAACCGAACGTTTCATTGTTATCCTCCGGGATTGTTGTCACTGTTATTAACTTTATAAAATAAACGGCGACCAGGCGGGTG
>JAPHRL010000044.1 GCA_026195755.1 Kangiella sp.
GGTTGCCTGAGCGTAGAGTTGGCCATCTTTGATGCTGAGTGTGATATCCAGCGGGAAGGTGTCGCTGCTGTAGTCGCCGACTAATGGTTCCAGTTGTTCTTTACTTAGCTCAATGGGTTTGTCGAACTCTGGTTCGGCCACGGTTTTTCCATGATAGGCGTCGAGCATGGCTTCGTAGATTTCGCGCATGTCGTAACGTAGGGCATTGGATAATAGGACGACGCTTAAATCTTTTTCTGGGTAATAAGCAAGATGCGTTCTAAAGCCTTCGATACCGCCATTGTGCCAATAGCCTTCGAGTTTATCGTTTTCCTCGCCATAGCTGGTTTCGAAAATACCAAGGCCGTATTTCATGTCCATGGTGGTCATGGTTTTGAGGCTGTCTTTGCTGATGATTTTACCGTCGAATAACAGGTTGATGAATCTATTCAGATCATCGGCGTTAGATACTAACGCGCCAGCGGCTCCCGGAATGTTCATGTTCCATTGCGCCATTTTGCCCCACTGTCCTTTGTATTCGTAGGAATTCACTTCGCCGTTGCCTTCTTTAATGTCGCTACCGTAATAGGTATTGTTCAGGTTATAGGGCTTGCTAATACGCTCCTCGATAATTTCAGAGTAAGGTTTCTTTTCAATGTCTTCTGCAATGAACCCAAGCAGTAAGTAACCACTATTGCTGTATTCCGCTTTTTCGCCCGGCTCGAAGTCGGAGTCGAAGGATTCAATTTTAGCCAACAGGAAGTCTTTGTCTTTCGGTAGATACACATAGTTGATGAAGTCTGGTTCGCTGGTGTAGTTGAAAATTCCGGATTGATGATTGAGCAGATGCTTGATGGTGATTTTGTCGGCGTTCTTTACTTTGGGGTAAAAGTCGGACAGCTTGGTGTCGAGCGTTAGTTTTCCTTCTTCGATCAGCTGGAAAATAATCGCAGAGGCGTAGGTTTTGCTGATTGAGCCGATTTTGTATTTAAGATCGTGATCTACGCTGGTTCTCCATCCTTTTTTCGCTTTTTTACTGGGCTGGATGGTTATTTGGTAGACCGGTGTTGTGTCTTGGTAGATAACGGCGGTTCCCAGAAATCGGTTCTCACCGGCTAATCGGTGAAAATAGCGATCTAATTGCTGCTCGCTTTGCTCGGTTAATGGTTCAGCTGTTCCTTTGGTATTCTCCTGGATGTTCTTTTGAACGCTATCGGCGATAGCCATAGGGCTGGCTATGATCGCCAAACTCAGTAAAGCACTCTTCACTGTTGATTGCATAAGATTCTCCTCTTTTTCCTTTGTCTTTATATTCCTGGCGCTTTCTTCCGCTATTCTGTTAGCAGACAATCGGCCCAAAAAACTCTTCATTTCGACTCTTTAACGCTGAGCCAATCATTTTATTCCCATTACTTCTATCACGATATTTACTCTATGTATAAAGTTGGTTCTAAATGTAAATTTTTAGATTCTCAGCTATTGGATCTTTGGGCTGTTTTGGAGTATCTTTATCAGCCTGAGTTTTTGCTTATTTTTTATCCACAAGGTGAGTATTTCTGTGGATAACATTGGTGAAAACTTTTGGGGGAAACTGAGAAATACATAATAATATACCTATATAGGTTTTGGGGAATCTATCCTTCATCAATTTTCTCAGTATTTTCAGGCTGTTACAAAGCCAATTAAAAGAACCTTATTAATATGCGGGTTTGTTAATATTTATTCAAACCTGTGGATAAGCCGTGCCTAAATTTTCATTTAGTGCTTAATAAACATAAATTTAAGAGTCAGGATTATGGTCAAACGCCCTATTCTTGCGCTAATACATATCCTCGAAAGTTTTACTGAATGGACTGGCAAGCTAATCAGCTGGCTGACTCTGTTTATGGTGCTGGTCGTGGTCGCTGTATTGGTCCTTCGTAACATTTTTGGTTTTAGCGCCATTCCACTACAAGAGTCCGTCACTTACATGCATGGCATCGTGTTCATGCTCGGTGCGGCCTATACCTTAAAGCATCACGATCATGTCCGGGTTGATGTGTTTTATCATCGCTTTTCACACCGCACCAAGGCACTGGTTGATATGGTGGGTTTTTTGGTCTTGTTGCTGCCGGTATGCATTTTCCTGATTGTTTATAGCCTGGATTACGTAATCTTTAACTGGAAGATTAAAGAAGGTTCCAGTCAACCCGGTGGTCTGCCCTACCTTTACCTCCTGAAAACGATCTTGTTGGCGTTGCCAATCACCTTAATCATTCAAGGCATCGCTCAGTTTTTACATAACCTTGCCTATTTATTGGGCTGGAAAGCTTTGCCGCATGGTGCCGAGGAAGACACTGAAGCCGCTCCACAATTGACAGATGATAAGGAGCTGCATCATGGCTGATACTTTATTTACCTTAATGCCATTGCTGCTTTTCTTATCGGTCTGCCTGGTTCTGCTATGGGGTTATCCGGTTGCCCTGTCTTTAGCTGGCGTTTCCTTAATTTTTGTTGCAATTGGTGCCAGTACCGGAATGATCGATCCCATACAGCTTAACTTTTTGCCTGGCCGTCTCTATAAAATTACCGAGCGCAGTACTCTGATTGCAGTGCCGCTGTTCATCTTTATGGGCTTGATGCTGGAGCGAACTAAAATTGCTGAAGATCTTCTGGATTCGATGGCAACCCTGTTTGGCAAGTTACGCGGCGGCATGGGTTTTGCGGTGACTATTGTTGGTATGTTGCTGGCTGCAAGCACCGGTATTGTTGGTGCCACAGTGGTGACAATGGGTTTACTCTCTTTACCTGCGATGATTAAGCGCGGGTATCAGCCTGAGCTGGCAACCGGGGTTATTTGCGCCTCGGGGACACTTGGCCAAATCATTCCACCTTCGATTGTTTTAGTCCTGTTGGGCGACGTGCTTGCTAATGCCATGACCGAAGCCAAGAGTCTTGGCTTGCAAACCGATCAAGTAGCATCCATTGGCGATCTCTTTATGGGTGCCGTGATTCCGGGCATGATTCTGGTGGTTGGTTATATGCTGTATATTGCTTTTGTGGCCTGGCGCAGACCAGACGCCGCTCCGGCTATTGAGTTCGATGACAAGGTCGATATGCGTAGCGTTATCTGGAAAGCGCTGATTAATCTATCAATGCCTTTACTCCTGATCGTTGCTGTTTTGGGTTCCATTCTTTATGGTATCGCCACACCAACGGAAGCTGCCGCTATTGGTGCGCTGGGAGCTATCCTGTTAGCAATTTTACGACGCCAGTTAACCTTTTCACGCTTGCTGGATGTTATGCGCTCCACCGTTAAAACCACCAGCATGGTGTTCCTGATTTTAATTGGGGCCTCCATCTTCTCGCTAGTGTTTAGAATGTATGGCGGCGATGACCTGATTCAGCAATTCTTCGCTGACTTGCCGGGCGGCTTGTTCACCGCATTATTAATTATCATGTTGGTCATGTTCTTGCTTGGCTTCATTCTGGACTTTATTGAAATTACTTTTGTGGTAGTGCCGATTGTCGGCCCTGTGTTATTGATGATGGGAGCCGATCCAATCTGGCTGGGGATTTTAATCGCTATTAACCTGCAGACCTCATTCCTGACACCACCGTTTGGCTTTGCCTTATTCTACTTGCGTGGTGTTGCACCCAAAAGTATCCGCACCTCACAAATCTACCGTGGTGTGATACCGTTTATTGTTATCCAGATACTGGTGTTGGCTATGATTGCTGCCTGGCCGTCTTTAGCTACCTGGCTACCCGCTTATGTCAGCGGTTAATTGAGGTGCATGATAATGAGTAATGCACCGATTGGTGTTTTTGATTCAGGCGTTGGTGGCTTATCAATTCTAAAGTCTATCCGCGAACATTTGCCTAACGAAAACCTACTGTATGTAGCAGATTCTGCCTACGCGCCTTATGGCCGTTTGCCCAAGGAGATTCTGCATAAACGCTGCTCCCATATAGCTGATTTTTTTATCAAGCAAGGCGCCAAAGCGATGGTCATTGCCTGCAATACAGCCACCGCGGTAATGGCTGAATGGCTTCGCAGTGAATTCGATATTCCTATCATCGCCATGGAACCTGCGATCAAGCCCGCGGCACTGGCTACCCGCGCGGGTAGAATCGGTGTTTTCGCAACAGACAACACTCTTAAAAGCGAACGTTACCAAAAACTGCTAGCAGAATATGCCAAAGATAAAAAAGTCTTTGAGTCTTCCTGTGAAGGGTTTGTGGAACTGGTTGAGGAAGGTGATTTAACCAGTCTAAAAGCATTCCAGTTAGTCGAAAAATATCTGCAGCCGATGATAGATGAGCATGTCGATGTGCTAGTATTAGGCTGTACTCATTACCCTTTTCTAGCTCCACTGATGCGGAAAATTTCCTCTCAGCAAGTTGCCGGTAATCAGGAGCTCCATATTATTCATACCGCTGATGCGGTCTCTTTACACCTAACCAGGGTTCTCGCTGAGAATAACCTACTCAACTTTAAAGATCAGGAATACGTTCACTACTTTACCAGCGGTGATGCAAAGGAAGCAGAGAATGTAATGTCCATTTTGATGGAACAACCCGTGACAATACAATCGGTGATATAAATTATGCAAACGATCGACTACAGTAAATACAGCTATTACGAACTTCTCCAGGCATTGGATATACTTGATAAAAATCGCTTCCCTGATAATTATCAGGTGCTCACCGCAGAAATTGCACAGCGTGAAGCTTCTGGTAAAACTGACGTTTTCGATCTCAAAGCACAACCCTTTTATGCGGGCTTCTGGCGCAGAACTATTGCCTATCTTATTGACGCTCTTCTATTAACGTTGTTATTAATGTTAATCGGAATTTATCTTTTTGACTTTTTTTCTTCCTTTGGTTATTACGCTCTTTTTATCGGCTTTGTTATATCAGCCAGTTATTTCACAGTGGGCTATAGTAATATTTTACGCGGTCAGACTATTGGCAAGTCTCTTCTTGATATCAGAGTTACAGACCAGCAGGGCGGTTATCTTTCTTTAGGACGAGCGTTTCTTCGCTATACCGTTTTAGATCTTCCTTTTTATGTTTCGGCAATCATTCTTTTTTGGGTAACCCCTTTTAGCATTATAGATTTTGTGATTACCCTGTTATCCAGTTTTGTTTTTATTATCTCAAGTTACTTGTTTATATTTAATCGCCCTAGTCGTCGTATGCTGCACGATTATGCCGTAGGCACGATGGTGGTGAATGATTCCGTAGAAAAACAGCTGCCCACTCCATTCTGGAAATGGCACTTCTTGGCAATTGTTCCGCTGCTTCTCATTGTTTTTTCTTTGTCTTTTAGTCGACATCAACACAAACAAGCGGTGATTAATCAGTTTGACACTCTCATACCTCATCTTGAAAATGAGACCAATCATCTCGTCACGTCTGTAAGTATTAACGTTTCTCCACATCCTTCTATGGGTGGCGTCAAACAAAAAAATCTTGTCATGACAATTCATAGCTTTGATACAGACATTGAACTAGATAAAGCAGCGAAACAAATTGCAGATTTAATCAAGGAACATCCTCAGACTCAGCTCTTTCAAAATGTTTCTATTATTATTTCTACAGGATGGAACCTTGGTATGGCTCGAAAACTCCGCTCACAAACTCACCGGTTTTCTTTAAAATAAACAAAGGCGCCAAACGGCGCCTTTTCTTTTTTTATGTCGTGCTTACAGTCTGCCTTGGTAATAGCTAACTTCTGAAACCTTATGCCAGCTCTTGGCCTGATCTCTGAAGCTTTTAAACGATTGCAATATTCGCTGGTCCAGTTCTGTTTTGGCCTGCTCTTCAATCATGGTATTAGACACTTTCTGTAATTCATTGAGCACATCTTTGGGTAACTCTTTGAGTTGCACTCCATGCTTATTCACTAATGTCTGCAATGCTTTATTATTTTCCGCAGTAAAATGAGCCAGCATGTCAGCATTGGTGACTCGACAGGCATGACGAACGACATCCTGGAGATCCTGCGGCAACGCTTCGAAGGCTTCTTTATTGATCAGCGCTTCTAATGTTGAACCCGGCTCTTGCCAGCCTGGATAATAA
>JAPHRL010000121.1 GCA_026195755.1 Kangiella sp.
CTAAATCGATAGCTGCATATTGAACTGGCTGGGCGTTCTCCGCTGCTTCGAATTGCTCTTTGATGGCATCCTCTGTTAGTCCCGTGAAATTCAAATGAACGGTTCCTTGTTTACTGAGTGATAAAATCTCTAGCGTTGATGGCTTGTCCAGTTTTTGGGCATGCTTCTCTATCCATGAGCCACAGATAGGCTGGCATCAGATCCGCTGGTGTCGGTAATGTATTAGGGTCTTCGCCTGGATAAGCGTTGGCACGCATTTTTGTGCGAGTTGCTCCAGGATTAATACTATTGACGCGGATCTTGGCGCTTTCCAGTTCATCTGCCAATACCTGCATCAAACCCTCGGTTGCGAACTTGGATACCGCATAAGCTCCCCAGTAAGCGCGACCCTGCCGGCCAACGCCAGAAGAGGTGAACAGAATCGACGCATCATCAGATTTACGAAGTAGTGGTATACAGTATTTGGTTAATAAAAATTCTGCATTGACATTGACCTGCATAACGCGAAACCAGGTTTCTTCATCAAAGTGCTCAATTGGTGATAATAATCCCAGATCGCCAGCGTTATGCACTAGTGCATCAAGGCGACCAAATTCTTTTTCGATAACGTCAGCAACTTGCTGATATTGTTGGGGGTCATTATTTTGTAAGTTAACGGGAAGAAAAGCAGGTTGGGGATAACCGGCTGCTTCAATCTCATCATAAACCTTCTCCAGTTTACGAGTGTCACGAGATAGGAGAATGACTGTGGCGCCATGCCTGGAATAGGTCATGGCAATTTCTTTGCCGATACCAGCAGTTGCACCAGTGACTAAAATCACTTTATCCTTTAATAAATCGGACGCGGCTTGATAATGTTGCATGAAAACTTCTTACAATTAGATTGGTTCGAGGAATTGAGGTATTCTACCTTACTTAATGATTAACGAATAGTCCGCAGTGACTGGCGAAAATAAGGCTTAACGCATTATGGCAAAACGAATCGCTTTAGTTGAAGACGAACCCATTTTACAGCAGAACTACAGCATGGCTTTGAAAAAAGCTGGCTATGAGGTCATGATTTATGGCACAAAAAAAGAGGCTACTACTGCGTTCAGTACACGTCTGCCAGATTTAGTCTTGCTAGATATTGGGTTGGGAGATGATTCTGAGGCCGGTTTTGAAGTTTGTCGTAACCTGCGGCAACAGTCGTCACAACTCCCGATTATATTTCTGACAGCGTTAGATAGTGATTTCGATATTATTTCTGGATTGCGTTTAGGAGCTGATGATTATTTAACCAAAGATATCAGTATGCCACATTTGCTGGCTAGGATTTCAGCTTTGTTCCGTCGTTTAGATAGTATCAATTCGCCTAACGCAGGAAATAGTGTGCAAACGGTAGGTGATCTCGAGATTGATAATGAGCGTTTGGCATTAAACTGGAAAGGTGTGCCTGTTGATTTGACCGTCAGTGAGTTCTGGATTGTCAATGCGCTGGCGCAAAAGCCAGGCCATGTAAAAAACCGTGATCAATTGATGCAAGCAGTAAAGGCTGTGGTTGATGATAGTACTATCACATCCCATATTAAACGTATTCGTCAGAAGTTCCAGCGGATAGATAAAGAGTTTGACGCTATTGAAACTGTTTATGGTATGGGGTATCGCTGGAATCATCGTTAATGAATTCATTGTCCTTAACAAGTCGTCTGTTGCTGCTGAGTCTGTTA
This sequence comes from Kangiella sp., assembly GCA_026195755.1. Lineage (GTDB taxonomy): Bacteria > Pseudomonadota > Gammaproteobacteria > Enterobacterales > Kangiellaceae > Kangiella. The sequence goes on from JAPHRL010000121.1 coordinate 1,710, forward strand.
TTTATTTTGATTCCGCTGATCAGTTGGTTGTTATTGGCAAAGTTTGAAAAAGACATAGAACGTGATGCCATGGCTGAAAGCAAAGAGCAGGCACAGATTCTGGCTGGTTTTGTCAACCAGCTACTGCAAACTGATCGAAGCCTACAGCAGAAATTCCTCAATACCAGTCAACAAGAGCAGTTTCCGATCGCACTTAAAGAAACAGCAGTATTAATCGATGGTTTTTCTGATGAGTGGTATCCCTATCAGTCAGCTACGGCCAGAATTCATAACTTTGGGCAGGATGCCAGGTTAACGCTGATTGAAGATAAAGATTTTTTATACGGTTTATTTGAGGTTGAAGATAATTCAATTGTTTATCGAAAGCGTTTGGATCTTGCGGGGTTATCAGACAAAATTGCATTAGTACTGGGTTCTTATCAAATGCAGTTCCTTCCGATGGCCCCTGGTAAGGTGCCAGCACTACGTCAAACCGCTGATGGGTATCGTGAAGTAACGCCGGTCTATGCTGTATGGCAAGAACGTACAGAGGGCTATCAGTTAGAGTTTCGTGTGCCGCAGAGCCTGGTGGGCAAGACTATTTCTGCCGACATTACTGACATTGACCGAGCGCAAAGTGGTGTAGCTTTACAGGGCATCTATTCTTTCACCAATTTTAAATCCTTGAGTTTACACAGTCGGTTGCAGAGTGGGGTCCTAAGCTTGCTGGAGCCTGAGCAGTATCGGCTGACCTTGACCAATACGCGAGGCGAGGTTCTGTATCAGTTTGGGCAGTTGCATACCGATATACGCGGTAACTGGCGTAACCGTATCTGGTCTTCGGCAATAAAAGAAAAAACAAACGATAGCTTGTTGGGGAAAAAAAGTATCTCAAGCGTGAGTCTGGATCTGGCTTTTACCGGTCGAACACAAAGCGAAGTGGTTAACGCCACCCAGCTATCAGCTTTTGCACGAGTTTATAAACCGCTCTATAGTCAGAACCGATTAGTTGGCATGATGATCCTTGAGTCTTCCCCAGTTAACGATAAGCTGCAATTGCGTGATTTCTGGTTGCGCTTTTTGTTGTTGCTGGGACTAGTTTGGGGCTTGTTTATTTGGTGGCTAGTAAAGCAAAGTCGTCGCTATAGTCAGCGAATTATGGAACTCAGAGATCTGACCGAGGGTTCGATTAGCGAAGAAGGACAAATTCGTTATGTTATTGATATGGATGAAGAGTTTGATGATGAAGTGTCTGATTTAACTAATAGTTTCTCATTGTTAACCACCCGCCTTAAACAATATCATGATTACCAGGCGAAGCTGGTTGCACGACTAAACCATGAGTTGCGAACACCAATCGCCATTATACGTAGTTCTTTGGATAATATTAATCGTGAAAGTTTACCCGCTGATGAATTGCAATTGATTGATAATGCACAATCTGGAGCTGTGCGCATGAGCCAAACCATTAGTCGATTAAGTGAAGCTAATCGGCTTGAGCAGGCGATTCGGGGTGCAGATAAAGAACCCTTTGACATGATTCCAGTATTGCGGGAACTCGCGGTTGCCTATAGAACCAATTGGACTGATCATGCTTTCGAATTGGTTATCGAGCCGGAAGAAACCCGAATTCTTGGATCTAAAGATCTGTTTGTACAAATGCTGGATAAATTGATTTCTAATGCGGTAGATTTTGATAATAAATCAAAGCCAATTACTATTTCGCTAACACGTAAAGAACGCCAGCTAGTATTAAGGGTTAATAATGCTGGACCCACTATCGCTAAAAAGCACTTGCACGATGTCTTTAGTTTGATGCATTCCAGCCGCAAGCATAGTAATCAACATTTAGGTTTAGGTTTATATGTTGCGCGATTGATAGCGAGCTTTCATGGTGCCAAGGTGTATGCGGAAAATAAACTTGACGATCCGGGCGTAACTATCAATATTGTATGGAGAAATAAACATTTTACCGCATCTCCGTAAGGTATTATGATGGGGATGAGGGTCGGTTATGGAATTTGAATCTATTAAGTCCAATCATTTAACGTCAATTCAACAGCTTGCGGTGAGCATTGCGAAAGCCGATGACTTGCAGAGCTTACTTGATTCTATTGTGGAGCATATTTTTTCACAACTTAAGAGTTTTGATTGTGCACTATTTCTCTACAAGCCAAGCCACCAGGAACTTATCTGTTATTCCTATCGGAAACAAGGTCTCAGCGAACAAGAGTCTTTTAAACTCAAGCCTGTACAATTGGGCTCGGGTATTATTGGACATACTGCTAAAACTAGACAAACCATGCGCGTTGATGACACCGAGCAAAATAAACTGTTTATTCAAGATCTACAAAATAACTATTCAGAACTGTGTGTCCCTATTCTATTAAATGATGAATTGATTGGGGTGATTGATATGGAGCATCCCGATAAAGCATTTTTTACTGAGCGAGATGCACGTTATGTGGAAACGATCGCAACAATGGCCGCCTATCTGATTAGGCAGCATCAATCTCAGGAAAAGCTTACCCTGGCAATTGAAAAATTACAGTTTGATGAGAAGAAACTTCGTGATAAAGAACTCTTTTATCGCAACTTAATGGAACAAGCGAGCGATAGTATCTTTATCCATGAACGATCAGGCCGGTTCTTGGATGTTAATCAACAGGCGGTATTAAGTTTAGGTTACTCGCGTGAGGAGTTGTTACAAATGCGAGTAAAAGATATTGATATTATTGCCGGTCAAAATACTCATCGTGCTAATGATTTGTATCGTAGTTTAAGGCCGGGCGAGCCCGTGATCATTGAAGGACGGCACCAGCGAAAGGATGGCAGTGTATTTCCTGTTGAAGTTAAGGTCGGCTTGTTAAGTGATGATAATATTATTGCTGTCGCTCGCGATGTATCTAAGCGCCAGCAAGTTATTGATGAGCTAGACACCTCTAAGCGATTTATGCAGGATATTATTAATACTTCACCTGACGTAATTTATGTATTTGATTTTGAGAAAGATAAAATTATAGATGGAGCTGACCGCTTTGCTCGATATCTTGGATACGATGATGAGGAATTTAAAAGTTGGAGTTCTATCTTGAATAAAATCCACCCCGACGACTTTCAAATCTTGGATGAACGTGGTGAGAAAATTCTCAGATCTAGCTCTGATGAAGTGATTAAATCAGAAGGACGTTTTAGAAACGCTGAAGGCCAGTGGGTCTGGTTAAAAAATCACTGTAAAATTGTCAAGCGAACTGAGCAAGGTGACCCTTTGATTGAAGTTGGGACTATCAGCGATATTACGCATCGTAAAGCAATGGAGCGGGAGCTCATTAACAAGGAAGAATATTACCGAGCCTTGGTTGAAAATGCATTTGATGGCATAGTTCTTTACGATGAGAAGGGATGCGTTCAATTCCTGTCAAAAAGTGTTGAAAAGCTATTAGGCTACAAGGCAGAAGATGTAACTAACAAAACCGGTATAGATTTTATTTTCCCTAGCGATGTAGAGCTAGTTCGAAAGGCATGGCATTGGGCTGTGGCACACCCTAACCAGATTTATCGAATTCCTGACTATCGTTTAGTTAAGAAAGATGGTGGCCTTATCTGGGTTGAAAATACTTTAATAAATTTATTAGATGACCCTGTGGTGAGTGGTATTATCAGTAACTTCAGAGACATAAGTCATAAGAAAAGTGCAGAGCAATCTATTTATAAAATTTCCAATTACGATGCCTTAACTGAACTACCCAATAGATACTTCTTGCGTCAGCAGATTGAACGCCAAATTAAACGCTCCAAAAAAGAACCTAAATCTATCAGTCTGGTTTATTTTGATATTGTTCAGTTAAATGGAATTAACAATGCCATGGGGCACTGGGTTGGTGATCAGGTTCTTCATTATGTCGCTAAAGTTATTCGCGAAAATTTGGACGAGTTTGATCTCATTGCACGCTCGGGTAATGATGAGTTTGCAGTAGTGCTAACGGAACAACAACCTTTTGAAATCTCACAGCTTGTAGAGCGGATATTGTCTTCTTTTGAGAATATCATTCACATTGGCGAGCTTGATTTGAAGGTCTCAATTAGGGCCGGCATTGCACGTTTTCCAGAAGATGCAGTTGATGCCGAGGATCTGTTAAGTCGCGCGGAGATTGCTGTTGGGCGCGTTAAGAATCTCAGTACCCAATATACCTTCTTCCAGTCACAGGATAGTGAGAGTATTCGCTATAGAATTAATTTGGAACGTGAGTTGGTACAAGCGATTGATGACGAAACTTTGGAGTTGTTTTATCAACCCAAGGTATGCCTGAGAACGGGTGTTATTGAATCAGTGGAAGCTTTGCTGCGTTGGAATCACCCCGAAAGAGGTTATATTTCACCGCAGACTATCGTTAATATTGCAGAAGCTAATAGCTTAATCTATAAATTAACCAGTTGGGTTGTAGAGAACGCAATTAAACAGATTAAGGAGTGGTCAGAAAAGGGGTTAAACACTAGAATTGCCGTTAATTTATCAGCGCGAGATATCCAACGTGCTGGCTTTGAAGCTGATATTCGGCAGTCGCTGGAAAAATATCAGGTCGATAGTGCCTTACTTGATTTCGAAATCACTGAAAGTGCTGCGATGGCTGACATTGAGCAATCGGTGCAAACTCTACGACAGCTTTCAGATTTGGGCATTGGCATTAGTCTTGACGACTTTGGAACTGGTTATTCATCAATTAGTTACCTCGCAAGTTTGCCCGTTGACTTAGTGAAAATTGACCAGACCTTTATTCAGGATTTGAAGCAGGCTTCTGAGCAAACTGTAAAAGATAATCAGCTCATTATCAAAAACATTATTCGTTTAGCAGAAAGTTTCAAGCTGGTATCCTTAGTGGAAGGCATAGAAACTGTAGAGCAGTGTCGTTTGCTGCAAAAATATAATTGTGATTTAGGGCAGGGTTTTTTATTCAGCAGACCTAAGTCAGCACAAGATATAGAGCCATTACTACGTAAAGGCTACATTGACATGGAGATGTTTAAAATTGCTAAACCCAGCGTTAACGATTAAGCAGTAGGCTTTTCAGATCAGTTGAATCTTTTACAGTAGCGTCTGCTAACCATTCAAGTATCGTATCCTCAGGCTGGATATAACCATACTCTGCAACCACTGTTTTCATTCCAGCAGCACGACCTGCTGCAATATCACGCCAGGCATCACCAACATACGCCGATTGAACAGGTTTAACGCCAGCTTGCTGTGCAGCAGAAAAGAGCGGATTGGGATGTGGCTTGGTCGGCTTAACTGTGTCGCCACAAACCAGGGCATTACATGAGCTGCGTAAATTCAAGGCTTCAAGGAGTGGTATGGTTAAAAATTCAGGCTTGTTGGTAGCAATGCCCCAGGCGATATTGGCTTTGTGAAGGTCTTCGAGTAATTCTTGCAAGCCATTAAAAAGCACAGTGTGCACAGCGATATTGTCTGCATAGATATTGAGGTACTGTTTTCGAAACTCATCAAAATCTTTGTGATGTGGTTCTAAGCCAAAGCCAATTCTTAACATGGCAGCGGCACCATGCGAAACAAATGGGCGCACTTCTGAAAAGGGGAGCGGTGGTTTGCCATGTGCTTCGCGCTGAATATTTAAGGCCAAAGCCATATCTGGCGCAGTATCTAACAAGGTACCATCTAAGTCGAAGAAAACTGCACGTGGTTGAGTACTCATTGATATGCTCAATATTATTCTGGTTGAGTGTGAACCAGATAGTTCACATCAACATTATCGCTAAGCCAATACTTTTTGGTCAGTGGGTTGTAGTGCATGCCAATAATGCTTTGGAACGGCAGTCCAGCGGGACGGCTCCAGGCTTCTAATTCTGATGGACGAATGAACTTCTTAAAGTCGTGCGTACCTTTAGGGAGCATTTGTAAAAGATATTCGGCGCCAACAATCGCAAACAGGAAGCTTTTAGGATTGCGGTTAATGGTTGAGAAAAAAACATGAC
>JAPHRL010000013.1 GCA_026195755.1 Kangiella sp.
GCTACTTGTGGCACTTCATCGCCTTCAACATAAACGCTGTGAACAGGCTTCAAGCGTTCTTCAATATTGTGATCGCTCATGTGTTTTGCTGTAGCAACACCCGCAAAACCAGCAATGGTGAAGCTGGCGATAAAAACTAATACGTTTTTGAAATTGGTCATGACATCTCTCTCTAATATATGCCTGTTCGCCCAGCTCGGCATGAGTCGAGGGCTTTTCGTGGCGCAGATTATAACGGTTATTGCCCAGCGATCAAATAGTCAGAAGGCTTTCAGTGCAAAAAATAGGCGGAATTAGCAGCAAGCTAACATAGGTTTTTGCGGGTAAATCAGGCAAACTAGCGCTAAAGCATTGAGTTGGGTTATGTATGGGATTTTTGAAGAGAACAGCGTTAGAGATGCTCGGCGAAGCTCTGGTTAATAAGATTCCTTTCAATCGCCATATCGGTCTTGAGTATGAGAGTGTCGGTGAGCAAGAGTGCATCATCAAGTTTGATATGAAGCCGGAGTTAGTGGGTAACTACTATCATGGCATTCTGCATGGTGGTGTCATATCTTCAGCTTTGGATATGGTCGGCGGCACCATGGCCGCAGTGGGGATTTTAAACGACAATCCTGCCACTCATTTACCACAGTTAAAAACGAAGCTGGCGAAATTAAGCACTATAGACATTCGTGTGGATTATTTGCGTCCTGGGAAAGGCGAGCAATTTTTCGCCAAGGCGCAACTTCTGAGAGCGGGCCGTAAAGTCGCGGTGGTGCGCATGGAGCTGGAGAACAACGAAGGTTCATTAATTGCAGTAGCAACCGGCACCTATATGGTGGGTTAACCCGTTATATTTAAAACAAAATGAAAGTTAACAATAGAGTGTAAGCATGCAAAATATTAATCGCGCGGGATACATTTACGGTATTCTGGCCTTTGTTATCTGGGGGCTTGCGCCAATTTACTTTAAGGCACTGGAAGGTGTTTCCGCACTGGAGATTCTAGCGCACCGAGTTGCCTGGTCGGTTCCGGTGGTGCTGCTGATTATGTGGGCGATTAAGCGTCCTTTTCCCAAAGATATCCTGCAAGATAAGAAGACCATATCCATTCTTATCATCACTTCAATCTTAATCTCCGGTAACTGGCTGGCCTTTACCTGGGCGGTGACCAATGAGCGGGTACTAGAAACCAGCCTCGGATACTTTATCAACCCGCTGTTTAGTGTTGCCTTGGGAATCATGTTCTTAAAAGAAAAACTGACCACTTGGAGTAAGATAGCGCTAATATTGGCGACGTTAGGCGTACTTTATCGAATTATTTCACTAGGAAGCCTGCCCTGGATTTCATTATGGCTGGCCTTTTCGTTCGGCGTTTATGGACTTTTGCGCAAGCAGGTCAATATTGGCCCCTTGCAGGGCTTATTGGTTGAAACCTTGATCGTGTTGCCAATAACTGCCGGTTACATCATCTATTTGTGGTACACCGCGACGGGAGCTTTCTTACACACATCGGTCCGTATTGACTGGTTATTGTTGGCGGGCGGCATCATTACCACAGTTCCGCTGGCCCTATTCTCCGCCGGCGCTAGGTTATTACCACTGAACACCATTGGCTTTATGCAATACCTCGCTCCCACATTAACGTTCTTATTAGCGATATTTGTGTTTAAAGAAGCCTTTAACAAAGATCTTCTGATCACCTTCGCACTGATTTGGGCAGGTTTGATTGTCTATACCATCGGCGTTGTGCGACAGCAAAACCGGAAAAGACTGGACAGAAAGGCTGCAGCAAAGCTGGTGGAAAACGACCTGAAAGAAAAGTGAGTAGAAAAACGAGCGAAAAGCCTAGTAACTTTTTGTACTTAGCAGTAGAAGAGAATCATATTGGTGATGCTGGGAATTATGATAAATTGAACAGGCTGCTCATTCATTAATAATACAAACGGAGTTTGTATGACCCTTGAAGTCATGTTCATTTTTGCGCTAGTTCTGGCGGTTTTTATCGCTTTTATTTGGGAGAAATATCCGCCAGAAGTTATAGCCTTAGCGTCGTCAGCCATCTTGATGGTGGTGGGTATTCTGGATACTGGGGAGTTTTTATCCGTATTCAGCAGTAGCGCGCCGATGACTATTGCCATGATGTTTATCATCAGTGCTTCGTTAGAGCGCACCGGGGTCTTGCAGATTATCAGTAATATCCTCAAACGTAGTGCAAAAGGCTCCTATCTACGTTCACTATTGGTCATCATGTTTTTCAGCATGATTTCATCAGCTTTCATGAATAATACGCCGATTGTCATCATGCTTACACCGGTAGTGATTTCATTGGCGGCCAGTATTAATATGGCGCCTTCCAAGTTATTGATCCCCTTATCGTTTGCTTCAATCTTCGGGGGGACATTAACGTTAGTCGGAACCTCCACGAATATCTTGATGAGTACTGTGGCAACCGAACATGGCCAGCCAGAAATTGGTATGTTCGAAATGACTTTGCCGGCTCTGTTTTTTGTGGCAGTGGGCTTCACCTATATGATGCTGGTAAGCCGATTTCTGCTACCCGACCGATACTCTCTTGCTAATATTGTTGGCAGTCAGCCAGAGCGAAAGTTTATTGCTGAAATTCTGATTCCGTCAGACTCGGACCATATTGGTAAACCTGTAAAAGACTTCTCCTTGCCAGTTCAAGGGGCCAGGGTTATCGACATGGTTCGGCGAAATATATCGGTCAGGCGAAGAATGAATGACCTGAAAATTAAGGGTGGTGATCGTTTCATTTTGAAAACCGATGCCAGCGAGCTGTTAAGTTTGAAAGAAGATGGTCAGGTTGAGTTTAGTTCATCATTGCCGCAGGGATTTGAACCAGTGACTGCCAGCGAGTCATTGTTGATGGAGGCCAGTATCAACGAAAAGTCTCGATTACTCGGACGCCGATTGGTTGATTTAGGCCTGGCACGAAAATACGGGGTCTATGTGATCGCTATTCACCGAAATGATGAGAATTTGAATGAGAATTTTGAAAGTATCAAATTAAAGTTTGGTGATACCCTTTTGCTTGAGGGGCCAGCTGAGGGGATCAAGCGTTTGCTGGAAGACGGCAACATTATCAACTTAACCGAGCCGCAAGACAGACCTATCCGACGCAGCAAGGCTCCTATCGCTTTCATTACTATTATTGGAATCATGGTGCTTGCAGCAATGAAAGTACTACCTATTGCCGGATTGGCCATTATTGGTGCGACTATTGTCATGGTGACGCGTTGTGTTGATCCTGATGAAGCCTTTGATGCGATTGACTGGCGTATTCTGTTTTTGATTTTTGGTATGTTGGGACTCAGTCTGGGTATGGAAAAAACGGGTGCTGCCGAGTTGTTGGTCAATGGAGTGGTGGGTATTACCGATGGTATCGGCCCAGTGGGGTTGTTATTTACGGTATATGTTTTGACTTCACTATTAACTGAAATGATCAGTAATAACGCAGTAGCGGTGTTAATTGGCCCGCTGGTCATCGCACTTGCTGAGCAATTGGGCTTGGACCCCAGACCTTTTATTATGGCTGTGATGTTCGCCGCGAGCGCCAGCTTTGCTACTCCAATCGGCTATCAGACTAATACCTTCGTGTATGGCGCGGGCGGTTATAAATTTAAAGACTTCCTGAAAATTGGTATTCCGCTGAATGTTATTTTTGCGTTGTTAGCGACCGTGGTCATTCCGTTGTTTTTTCCTTTCTAGAGCAAAGCTGCCGAGGTGATTAGAGTTTCACCTTGGCAACTTTAATCACACCGTTGGCATCGTATTGACGATCAAATACGCAGTAATAATCACTCATCAGTGGCAATCCCATAATCGACATGTCAGGCCAGTTTTTCAGCTGATCCATGACCATAAAATAAGCGCGACCATGTTCCAGCGCATTGATTTGCCAATAGTTGTCAGGGGTACAGCTCATGCGGATTTTCTCTCCATAAGGGCTCAGGAAATAAAAGTGAACGTCAGGCCATTGGGCTAAGTCGAGATCGGTTGGGAAGTAGCCTTTGCCAGCCTGATTGGCATTGGTGAAGCGTTCGATATGACGAATGAAATCAACATTCAGATCAATCAACTCATCCATTAATTCTTGATATAAATAGCGTTGCAGAACCAGAAAGCTGGAGCCACAATCGATGATGCTGTTAGAGCGGCCTTTACTGCGGTAATTCGTTTGAATGGGCGGTGCAGCGATTTCACGACCATTGCCAACCTGCATCGAAATGAGTTTGGTGTTGTAGTAGCTGTCGTGTACCACATCAATGGTTTCAAGATTGCCATGGTAAAGTTCACGATGCACTTCGCCAGCCCCAAGAATTAACAGCCCCTGATTTAATGGATCGGCATGCAAATGCTGTTCTGTGTAAGTGGGGTCGGCAACATGCACAATCGAGCGCTTGGTATAAAGCGCAAATTTGTTTTTACTGATTTTCTCTTCTTCTAGCTGGGTGAAGAATGCCTTGGGATACAGTCCTGGATATTGCTTTAGCTGTTTGCGAAATTGTCGGATTCCACTTTTGCTCGATTCAACCTCGAATGGCCAAGGATAGGTATGAGCTGGATCCTGATTTCGCTCATAGAAATACTCCGTGAGGTCATGAGCGCGATTGAGTTCTCGATAACCAAGACCTAATATGCCATCGGCTCCGTAGAAGTTATCCTGCTGCTCGGTTTTTATGACAGCTATGTGAGCGTCTTTTAGCAACATGCGCTGACTGCCGTGTTCTAACGACAAGTGCGTTTCGACTATGGGCCCGGCCCAGCCGCCCGCGCCATAAGTGATGGCTTGTGCCAGTGACGTTGGTTTCAGATAATAGTCATTGGCGTGATTGTAAGCCTTGGTTTCAACGGCGATGGTGCTACTACCGGTATCCAGTAGCAAATGGGCAACTTCCTGATTGCAGCCAATCTGAATGGGCGCGCAATAACCACCTTTGGCCGGAACAATAGTGATTGGCAGTTTCATCGTATCCTTGGGCATTGTTATTCTTCCTGTCTTGAATCTGCTCTAAAAGATCGAAGCATATTAAAAAAGCCTCAGACGAGGCTTTCCGTTTAGGCGTCCTTACTATTTACAATTAACCAGATGAAAACGCAACTGGCAAAGTATTGAAAGGCGCCAGTTAAAGACATGGAGCCAGCCTGAGTTTGCCACATTTGCATTAAAGCTCCGCCAAACACAGCAAAATATCCAAACCAGACCACTATGCCGATAGCGGCTCCAATCAGTGCATATTTCTTTGCCTGATTGAATACCATGGCATCCGCTAAACGGACTGACCATAGATCCCAAGCGCCTTTGAGTAGTATTAGTCCTGCTAAAATTTCAGTAGCAATAATTAATATCACCACCAACCAAATAAGAAAGCTGGCTTCAATAGCGGGCATAATAGAGTCTGGATAGACGGCATGTTCCTGCATGGATAAGACATAGGCGATCGCTTGATAACAGGCATCAATATTAGCGATGTTCTGGAACGCATAAAACAAACACATGAGTGCTAACAGCAAAACGAACAGACATTTGAAATGACGAATAGTCATGACTCCCTCCTCCTTTATTATTGCTGGTCAAAATATAACCAGCGCAAAAAAAGAGTATAGGTAATTTAAAGGGGGATAGCTAGCTTCAGAAGTGGCTTGAAAGGGAGAGCAAGTAATGGAAAAGACCATTACTTGCTGATGATAGAAATTAAAGGGATGAGATTAAAAAGTCCAGCGGAACCCAGCGGTGAGCGAGCGTCCTGCGCGTGGCGCTCTGTCCTTCAGGAAAGAAGCATGATCGCGGATTTCTGCATCAGTCATGTTCTGCCCGCGTAGAAATAGGAACAGTTCTGAATCATCAAAGAAGACGTTATAGCCTAAATCAAGATTAATTAGAGTATACCCATCGGTTGGTAGTTCATCTTCTGCTAAACGATCCTGATCGAACACTTTAATCGCAGTCAGATTACTAGTGAACATGTCGTAATCAAGGCCTATCGAACCACCAAAACGCTTGGCGGGAATACGTGGCAAGTAAGAGCCATCATCCAATTTCGCTACTGTGTAGTCACCGAATAAACCCGTACGCACAATAGCTAAACCGTCAGTGGCCAGTGTCCAGTTGATCTCAGCTTCAGCACCCTCAAAGGTGGCGTCTGCTTGTTGATACTCAAACACTGGGAACTCTTCGTGGTCATGCACTTCGCCGGGAGCTGGTTCATGCTCTTGATGGGCCAGGAAAATATAGTCATTGATTCGGTTGTGGAACACCGCGACGGAAGCACTGACTGTGTCTGAGTTATAGCGGATGCCAATATCAATATTATTAGCAGTTTCTTTGCCTAGGTTTGGATTACCCACTTCGATGCTGGCGGTTGCCAGATGGGGCACATAATTGGCTTCGTCATTACCAGCATTGGAGTAAAGTTCTTCAACAGTAGCTATACGTTGCGCGCGAGTGATATTAATCGGCAAGGTCCAATGTTCATCAATATGCAACAACGAGCCGAAGGCGAAACTGAAAGCGTTATCATCACGTTGACCGAATAGATCGGTAGTAATGGTTTGCTTGTCATAGCGAGCGCCAAGCTCGGTATGCCAATTGCCTACTTCATATTCTTCCAGCCAGAAAAGACCGAGCTTTTCGGTATTGGAGGCGGGGATATAAGCCTCGTCGCCAAGTGTCACAAAATCGCTGTCGGAATATTGCAGACCAAAAGCACCCTGCCAGCCACTCCAGGCATCATGTACCAGTTCCAGCCTGGTTTCCTGAGCATCGTTTAAGAAGGTGGTGCCGATTTCGGCGCCTTCAATTTCCTGGTGTTGGTAATCGGTGCTGGCAAAATGAAGGTTCAGGCTTTTAAAGCCATCAAAGGGAGTGTTCCAGCGTCCCTTCATATCCCAGCGTTTTTTATGCAGATCTAGACGGACAGCTTCTTCACCATGCTCTTCTTCAGGCGTACCTTCTTCTTCGTCATGATGCTCAGCATGCCCTGGTAAACCATAGTTTCTTTTGTAGTCAGAGTATGAAACACCCCAGTAGCCCGCATCAGTAATGTAGGAGAAACCGACGCTACCGCCTTCACTGTCCGTATCGCTATTTTCTAAGATACCTGACGCTTCTTCGTCATGGCCTGCTTCGCCTTCGGCTTCTTCCTGCTCACGCAAATAATAAGACTCAGCAAAACCAGGAATTTTTAGCTTATCAGTTTCTGATTTAAAGGCATCAATATTGAATGCAAGACCACCATTAGCGGTTGAGAAAGTCCCTACGGTACTGCGTTCACCCGTCGCAGAATCGCCCATTCGGATTTCAACTCCCCCCTCAATGCCGTCCGGAAGTTCAGTTGGGATACGGTTATCCACAACGTTTACTGCACCGCCGACTGCGCCACCGCCATACAGTAGTGTGGCTGGCCCTTTTAAAATCTCAACCCGCTTGGCGAGCAACGGCTCGGCAGAAATCCAGTGATCAGGACTGGCATTAGAAGCGTCCTGAGTGGTGCTGTTGTTGCTTAGCACAGTAACTCGGTTACCTTGTTGCCCACGAATCACTGGGCGACCAGCGCCAGCACCGAAGCTGGAAAGATTAACGCCAGGCACTTCCCCCAGCGTTTCACCAATGTTGATGCCGCGCTTTTGCGTCAGCTCATCACCGCTGACAATCACGGCCGGAGCTGCCATCTCAAGAATGGTGTGTTCCAGCGGATTACCGGTAATAACGAGAGTCTGAGTGTCGGAATAGTCAACGGTAACGGTTAGGCTCTCACCCGTGTGCTGGACCGCTTTGTTAATATGGCCCTGTTTGCCGCCTTTGATGTCAAGAACGTATCGGCCGGTTTCCAGATCGGTAAATTCAAAGTGACCATTTTCATCGGTGGTCGTCGATTGATTATGGGAAGAGATAAAGACTTCTATATTGGCTAATGGATTGCCATCATTATCGAGAAGTGTCCCAGATAATGTTGAGTTGTCAGCAGCTTGTGCCTGTTGGCTTAAAGCTGCAGATAAAAGTAATGCTATAGCAGAATATTTCATGCTTATGATTCCTCATTCGAACAGACTTGCGTCTATTCGGTTAATACACAAATAAATTAAAAGAAAATTGAGAAATTAAGCAGAAACTGGAGGTGCGCGGCCACGGTAGCCTGTTCGTGGACAGGATTGAGTTACAGGTGTTGGCCAAGCTAGAGTATGCTCCGCAATCAAGGAAGGAGACGGCACGAAAAGTTGTGCTGAACTGCTGTGACTATCTTTTAATGGTTGATAGAGACAGATCGCACAATCGCTGGTCTCGTGATCGGGAGCTTTAGCATGAGCAACACCTACCAGCGCCATGCCTAGCAAAGCGACAATCAGTAGTATGTGTTTAATGGATTTGCTCATGTGTTTCGACTCCTCTTACAGAGGGCTTATATACTAATGACCTTATAACTTATAGGCAATACAAGATTCATGGATTAATGTTACAAATAGTGATCAAAAACAGGTAGCATGAGGCCAAGAAACCGCGTTCATACCTAACATCAAGGCTGTTTTTCTAGAGGGAGAACCTAGCATCAATGAGTAATCAATATGAGTGACAAGGCAACCGAGCAAATTCCAGACTCTATCTCCGAGCGCAGGCTCGATAAGGTACCTCATTTCCCCAATCGTCATGAGCCGGTTGGTTTCATGCTGCGCCTGGTTAAAGCGTTGCACACTTATGGCGTACCCAGCTATGAATTAGAGCGCTTGCTGACGAATGTGGCTGAACAGCTTGGTTATGGCTTGCAATGTATTGCAGTGCCGACCAGCATTACCATGACTTTCATGCTGGAAGAGGATAAGCCACAGACCTATGTGATTCGCTCAAACTCAGGTGAGGTCGATGTGGATAAGTTAAGCCGCACCATGAATGTCGCATATGCCGTAATTAATGATGACATGACCACAGAGGAAGGCGCTATCCAGCTCAATGAAATCACCAAGTCGAAGCCGATCCATAATCGCTATTGGACGATTATTTGCTTTATGCTGGTATCGGCCTCAATTGCCAGAATTTTTAATGGTGGTTTACTGGAAGTGCTTACCGGAGCGGTCATTGGTTTATCGGTGGGCTTACTGGTTAATATAGGTGGAACACGCTCGGAAACAGTGGCCAATTTGATGCCAGCTTTATGCGCCTTTATGGCTTCTGTGATATCGGTGGGCTTTAATAAATGGCTAGGCCTTGGTTCCACTTATATTCCCATTGTTGCCGGGATCATCATTCTCGTGCCCGGTATGATGCTAACCATTGCCATGGCCGAACTAGCGACCCAGAATCTGGTGTCTGGGACCGCACGGCTGCTCGGTTCTGCGGTCATCTTTATCCAGATGACCTTTGGTGTGGCCATTGGAACCCAGCTGGGTAACTTTCTTTTCCCTTCCACCCTTGTCACACCCCTAACTTTACTGCCGACCTGGACTATATGGATTGCGATTATTGCCACCTCTTTTTCGTTTGTGGTTTTGTTCCAAACGCGATGGAAAAGCTTTCCGTGGATTATAGCCGCAGTATGTATCGCCTATTTTGTGTCACGTTGGGGGGTGAAATTGATGAATCCGGCAAGCGGCGCATTCATTGGTGCCTTATCGGTAGGACTGTTTGCAAACCTTGCATATCGAATCAAACAGGTACCAACAGCAACTTGCTTAATGCCCGGTTTCATTATTCTGGTTCCTGGCAGTGTCGGCTTTAAAAGCCTGACCGCACTGCTCGATCATGACATTATTGGAGGTTTGGATACTGCTTTCAATATGATTATTATAGGTATATCGTTAGTAACAGGCTTGTTGATTTCATCAATAGCGACTTTGCCAAAACCAAAAACAAAAGCAAAGCTAGGCAAGCCATTGAGTTAATTGAGTGTATTGATAGGAAGGGTGGGGGCAGAGATGATAAAGCGGTTATTGTGTTTGATGTTGATATTTCTGTTGACCGGATGCGATACGGTCAATGCGGAATATCGAGTGAAGTACGTGCAGGATGGCGACAGTATGATTATTTGTTGCGAGCGAGGTAATGGTTTTACCATTCGATTAAAAGATATTGATGCACCGGAGCGAGATCAACCTTATGCCGAAAAGTCTCGTGCTTATATACAAGAGTTGGTTATGGGTAAGCCGGTTAAATTAGTTGGCGGTAAGCGAGATAAGTACGGTCGTTTGCTGGTGGACTTAATCGTGGATGGCGAATCGGTCAATGAGATGATGATTAGCGAAGGTATGGCCTGGCGCTGGCGTTACAGTAAAAGCAAAAAATTGAAACAACTTGAAAATAGCGCTAAAGAGAAGAAAAAGGGGCTATGGTCACTGCCTGAAAATCAGCGTATGGAACCTTGGGAGTGGCGCAAGAAACATATCAGGAGAGGCTCATGGAAAGGGAGATAGTTAATAAAGTAGCGATTGTTGGTGGTACGCATGGCAATGAATACACCGGCATCTATTTACTCGAAAAATATCACGAGTACCCGCATTTATTACAGCCGAAAACTTTTGAAGTTGAATATCTGTTGGCAAATTCCGAAGCTTTCAAAAAGAATCGGCGCTATCTTGATCGTGACTTAAATCGAAGTTTTAAATTGTCTGATTTGAAGAACCCGTTATTGTCAGGTTATGAAAATGCGCGAGCTAAAGAAATAAATGATCAGCTCGGCCCAAAAGGTGATTCGCGAGTGGACCTGATTGTCGATTTACATACTTCAACGGCGCCGATGGGCATCAACTTGGTGCTGACTAAAACCGACACCTTTCACCTGATGCTGGTGGACTATGTTCAACAAAGAATAGAGGGAGTTACCGTTACTCTGGAACAACAACCGGATCACCACTTTTTAATGACGGTTGCTGATCGGCATGTGCTGGTTGAGGTTGGGCCCGTGCCACAAGCCCAGCTCAAACATGAAGTGTTTGAGAAAACGGAGCAAGCTGTTCAGCTCATTGCCGAATATATTGAGCTTTATAATCAACATAAGTTACCGCAACCTTCTGAATCCATTGATATATATGAGTATTTCAGTGTGATGCACTTACCCACTGACCCTCTTGGTAACATTTGTGGCATGGTGCATAAAAATATTCAGGATAGAGACTTCCAGACATTAAAGTCTGGTGAGCCGATATTTCATCTGTTTAATGGCGAAGAGGAATATTACGAAGGTGAGGACTGCACGATCAGCTTTATTAATGAAGCTGCTTATTACGATGAAAAGAAAGCCTTCTCGATGTCGAAAAGGCGAACCTATCATATCGGATAATGCTATCTGGTTTGTCAGCTTTGGCCTGCATTACCCTGATTCATCTTATTCAAAATTTCTCGACCACGACTGAGCGCTTTGGCCGCGGCCCGATAACTGCGACTCGCATTCAGTTCGTCCGCGCGTTTAAGATAGGCATTCGCCAGCACATTTTGCAAATCAAGCGATAAGCTGAAATTGTTCGGCAAGGTCGAAACCAGCAAAAAAACTTCCTCATCAACCTGCTCCAATTCGCGAGTATTGGCTGCTGCATGAATTCTAGTTTTCAATTCATTAATGGGCTTCTGATAAAAAACACTGGCTGCTTTATTTGGAAAAGGTGTATCGGGGTTGTTGGCTAATTGCTTACGATAGTTATCGATTTGCTTGGCTGCTAACAGGAAAGTTTCACTGTGTTGTTTTAGCGACTGATAATCTTTATTACCGGCAAAGATGGCATCGCCTACTTGTTGGTAGCGGTTAAGCTCAGCAACATCATGTTCAGCTAATGCTTGCTGGATAACGCTCAGGAACAGTTCTTGCGCTTGGTCCGAAATTTTGGGTGTATGTTCTGGAGCAATGGTTAGTAAAGTTTGTTGCAAAGAATAAACGTCATCGCCAGACTCGCGTTTCGAATAATCCTGTTGCTCCAACAATTGATTAAACTTTTGTTCTAAAGTCGAGACCAGCTGTTGTTGCGAATCGAGAACCTGCTGTTTAAAGCTGCTCAGTTTGTGTGAATCTGTTAAGTAGTTTTCTGCTTGTTTGATAACCTCTAAAGCTTTTGGGTAATCCGCATAGCCCGATTCTGTGGGTTTTAGAAACTGCTCTGATTGCTGATAAAAATGATGGTAAATATCATCATTCAGCAGGTTAAGGATGGAGGTTCGATAAACATCAGGCAACTCTTGAAGTTGTTCAAGCGAAGCTGACATATCGTTTTGGGCAAGCGTCAGTAGCTGTTGATATTGTGCTTCTTGTTGCTGATAAAGTGAAAGCTCAGATTGAGCCTGGTCAATTGTTTGGTTGGAGCTTTGCCATAGATTGATGGCTAAAACAGAAACGACCAGTGCAGAGGCAGCAATCGCTACAGGCTTAAGAATGCTACGAGTCAGGTCTTGCTGGAACTGACTGACTGACTGCGTGCGTTGCGCGTGCTCAAGTTGCAGTCCTTTTTCCAGTCCCTTCCAGTTTATGAAAGACAGCTTTTGAATTTTTTGTGGCTTTAATTTTTCAGCAAACGCTTTATTGGCTGGTTTACGTGCATACGGATGCTTGCTGCTGAACATCTCGTAAGTAATACAGGCGAGTCCATAAATGTCATCTTTGACGTCATGGGACTGCTGGTTGAGCATATTAAGACTGGCATAGGCGGGTGTATAGCCGCCGACCTCATATTCTGGTTCATCGGAATGAAGCTGCACCGCATATTCATCGACTTTCTGTTTTAAACCGCGAGAAACACCGAAATCAAAAATCTTAACTCGCTGTTGTTGAGTGATGAAGATATTGCTTGGCTTAAGATCGCTGTGCAAGATTCCTTGTTGATGAGCAAACTCAAGCGCAGAGGTCATCTGTTTTAATATATTGAGCACGCCATTCTTCGGCAGCCCATTGGGCTTGCTACGCTTAATGATTTGATCGAGAGTTTCGCCTTGCAAGTACTCCATCACGATGTAGCACAAGCTGCCTTCTAATATGAAATCATGGATCTGGACAATATTTGGATGAGCCAGCAGACGGGTTTTCTTGGCTTCGCGCTGCATGATGGTAACCGCATCGGGATGACTGGCAAACTCGGAAGTTAAGATCTTAACCGCAACAAAGGGCTCGGTATCGCCTGCTTTTTCCACAAAAGAGTCAATCGCCTTGTAGACATGACTCATTCCGCCGGTGCCAATAAGTTCGACTAAACGGTAGCGATCGCTGAGCAAATCACCTAATTTGACCTGATCGGTCGTGGATGTTGATTTATTCCTGGCAGAAAGAGTGTGGGCAGAAAAATCTTGAACTACGGTTTTGTCGTTATCGATGGCTTGCAACTCTGCTTCGTGAGAATCATTGCCCTCTAACGGCTCAGAAGTACTGATATCTTCTTGATTATGCTCATTTTTATTGTCTTCCGGTGAGTGTTCCATTTGATTAAAACTCTGCTCCAATCTTTATCAAGCGCGCTAATTTAACCGATTCACAAGCAACATTCA
>JAPHRL010000153.1 GCA_026195755.1 Kangiella sp.
TGAGGTTTCCCGAATTATACAGCTATTATCAATCTCATAATGTTGAGATTATATTGGCACCTTCGGCCTTTACCTTAGCTACCGGAAAGGTTCACTGGAAGCTGTTATTGCAGGCGCGCGCAGTTGAAAACCTGGCGTTTGTGGTTGCACCTAACCAAACCGGTACTCATGATAATCAGCGCAAAACCTATGGCCATAGTATGACAGTGGATCCATGGGGCGGAATTGTTGGTGAGCTGAATACTCGGGAAGGGGTACTTCTGACTGAGCTGGACCTAGATAAGATCGAGACTATTAAAGAGAAGTTCCCAGTCCATAAACATCGTAAATTAATGAGTTAATACTGAATGAATACATTATTAGATCAAGTTGAACGTAATTTATTTGAAGAATCTGATCTGAATCTAGACAGGTTGCAAGGTGCCATCCAAAAGTTACAGCGCTTCGATATTGATTACTCTGATATTTTCATTCAGGAGGTGCAGCACCAGTATTGGCAACTCGAAGATGGTATTGTCAAAGATGCCAGTTTTAATTTAAACAAAGGGCTGGGCGTTCGCGCTATTGAAGGTGAAAAAACCAGTTTTGCGTACGCTAATCAATTGCAACTACAGGCCTTGGATAATGCAATTAGCGCAGCTTCCAGTATGAGCCGCTCCGGACAACATAAAACCATCAGTTTTAATGCTGTTGCGAGTCAGCCACTTTATACCTCTCGTCCAGTACTGTTTGAGATTAAACAGCAACAAAAAATTGATTTGTTGCGAAGCCTTGATGCAAAGGCGCGACAACTGGATGACAAGGTGCAGCAGGTGGTTGTCAGTTTGTCTGCAGTGGATGAGCAAATGATGGTGTTAGCCAGTGATGGGGTTACGGCTGCTGATATTCGGCCAATGATCCGCTTAAATGTTTCGGTCATTGTTGAACATCAGGGACGTCGTGAACGAGGTAGCGCTGGGTTGGGTGGGCGTTATGACTGGCTACAATTAATGCAGGCAGATCTTGATGGGCTGGCCAAAACGGCAGTGACACAAGCTTTAATCAATCTTGAGGCTATTGATGCGCCTGCAGGAATGATGCCGGTAGTGTTGGGCAATGGCTGGCCTGGTGTACTGTTACATGAAGCTGTAGGGCATGGCCTGGAAGGTGATTTTAATCGTAAAGGTTCATCCGCTTATGCTAATAAAATTGGGCAGCAAGTTGCCTCAGAGCTATGTACTGTAGTCGATGATGGTAGTTTGCCGAATCATCGAGGATCTTTAACCGTCGATGATGAAGGAACATTGACTCAATCGACGATGTTGATTGAGAAGGGCGTGCTAAAAGGTTACATGCAAGATAAGCATAATGCGCGCCTGATGGGGCAAAAGCCCACGGGTAATGGGCGTCGAGAATCTTATGCGCATCTACCCATGCCCAGAATGACCAACACATTCATGAAGTCGGGTGACTCCGACCCCGAAGAGATTATCAAGAGTGTTAAGGAAGGCATTTATGCACCCAACTTTGCTGGTGGACAGGTTGATATTACTTCAGGCAATTTTGTGTTTAGCGCAAGCGAAGCTTATTTAATTGAAGATGGTAAAATCACCGCGCCGATAAAAGGCGCAACCTTGACCGGTAACGGCCCAGAAGTGTTAAAACGCGTCAGTATGGTGGGGAATGATAGCTCGCTTGATCCGGGTATAGGTGTTTGTGGCAAAGATGGGCAGAGTATCCCGGTCTGTGTCGGTCAGCCAACATTAAAAGTTGACCAAATGACGGTAGGTGGAACTAAGGCTTGATGTTTGGCAGCTTTTAGTAGCATCGATACTACCACTCATTATATGAAATAAACTTTATAAGAGAAGTTATACTGTTTATGGATAGCGCCAATAATCCCCCTTATATAGAGCTAAGCCATGTACAAAATATAGCAATCAAAATCGTGGGTGATTTTGATAAGAATTTTCAGCAAAGTGACCAATGGAAATCCCTTTAGGGAGATGTGATGTAAATTCTGGTGCGTTAAGTATTTTGGGAGTGGCGCAGTAAGTCACGCATAGCGTGACCTCAATATCGGGGTGTCGTTTCTTTTATGAACTACATCCCTGTAGTTCACCCTGCGGGCTAGCTTCGCTATTCAAAATCGTTCCTGACGATTTTGTGGTTCCTCGTGCAAAGACAAATTTGTCTGGAGCAAATTTGAACAGCGGAGAGAATCGACGCTGGCTTTAGCGGAATACATGGATGTATTCCGTAAAAGGAACTCGCTGAGTAGCGAAAAAGAAGCTATGGAAGACTGAAAGGTATTAGTTTTCGCAAGATGTCTTTGGTCTGAAAAAAATATTTTTAAAACCACATCAAAGAATATTTCCTAAAAAATATTACCCCTCTTCACTAAACTGCATATTGTCTCTAAGGTAACGAAATAATTCACGCTGCATCTTAGGGGCTTTGTTAAGCTCCTGCTCTTTTTGGGCGCTACGAACCATTTGGCGAAGTTGTTGGCGGTCTAGGCTTGGCTCTAGTTGCAGTAGTTCGAAGGTGGCTGTGTCGCCTTCATTGAGCAGGCGGTCTCGCCATTGTTCTAACAAGTGTTGTTTGCGAACCTCGAGCTGGTGATATTGATCAGCTATGGCTAGTTCAGCTCTGATACCATCTAAATCTTCATCACGTAATACCTTGCCAATATATTTTATTTGCCGCTTCTTCCCTGTGTGGTGATGGATTTTCTGCCCTTCTTTAATAGCCTTCAGGCAATTTTCGGACAAAGGCAATTTTGCAAGCAGTGAGGCTGGAATTTCCAGTAGGCGTTCACCCAGCTCGGTGATTTCGAGCAGTTCTTTTTTGACTTGGCTTTTTGATTTTTCTGTAGATTCTTGATCGTCTTGGTGTTTCATAAGTTTCGTTATCGAGTGATTAGTTGCTGTAGAAATGGTCAGGGATTGTTATCAAAATTGCAAACTTGCTTTGATGAAGGCTATGGTCTTTGAATCCCAGATGGTGCTGCTATCAAAGTAAGAGCGATCATTGATATTGTGCTGCAATACCAGAGATAAAGATAGCTCTTTATTATCAATTGGGAAGCTATGGCTTATGCGGGCATCCCAGCGTTTGAAGTCGGAGCGATTTTCCATATCTTGTAAATAATAAGCAGTACTTACTTGAAGTTGATCAGTAAGATCATGTTGATACATTAATGCCAGGGTTTGTTTCGGTGCCTGGTGACGTAAGCTTCTGCCGGTTTCAACTTCGAGGTCTAGATAACTATAAGTAAACCATAACCGACTGTCCCCGGAAAACTGATAATCAAACTGTAAATCAAGCCCTTTGCTGGTATAGCTATTTGCATTTCTTGGGTCGAAGCCATCTAACCCAAATAGCCCATCAATGGTATTGTCTAATGTGTCATAAAAAACTTTAATGTCGAAGTTGAATTCTTTTCCTGCTCGATAGAACCAGCCTATTTCACGAGATAGTATGGTTTCAGGTTTCAAGTTACCCATAGCTTGCGGGGTTTGGTAGAAGATTGCAAAATCATCACTGCCATTCACTGGCAGAGACAGGTTGCGAACAATATATTGGCGATGACCGCTTTCTTCGTAAAAATCAGGATTACGAGTACCTTTAGCTAAAATAAACCGCCAGGATGAATACTTACTGGCTAGATAATTTAAAGCAATTCTTGGTGAAAATTCACCGCCTACAAAGTCATCATGCTCATACATGCTACCAACATTAAGCAAAGCATTTTCAGTAAAGCGCCATTCGAGATTAGCAAACAAGCGGTGAATATCGTTATGCAGTTTTCTTTCAAAGAACGACTCACCCTGAATACTGTCCCGGCGTGAACTAAAGCCTGATACTAAGCGGGCCTCTGGACTAAAGGTGTAAGTGTCCTGCAACTCTATTTCCCACTTACTCTCATCAAAGTTCTGGTTTGCCGTACCGCAGGAAACGGTATTGCCAAGTTGCATGAATCGAGCAATAACTTGTTGAGTGAGTAGGGCAACTTCAGGCGTACCTGGGTTGGGTAGCGGTGAGCCGCTTGAAATAGCGGCAATAAGCTGTTCAGTATAAAATCGATCAGAGTTATATAAATCACCCAGCTCACTGGTCAGGAATATGGCTGGCGGACACGTTTGCCATTCTTCATCTACCGAGTCCTGACTGTAATTAGCATTAATTTTAATGTCATGGTATTCAGATAGTTGGCGATCCCAAATAAGCTGAGCAAATCCGTCATTGGTAGCTTTTGTGTGGAACGGTTGTGTTTGGTATACGTCCAGCAGGTCTTGATCCTCATCGGCTTGGCTGTAGCCAAAAATAAATCGCCACTGTTCTTCGTGGGTTGGACTAAATACCATATCTCCTCGAAAGAAATCTGTTGCGTGGTCGTCATAGCGCTCAGTTCCATTACGTTGCAGATCGAATCCTTCATCGCTATGGTGGCCAACAGTCATGCGGTAGCTAAAGTCTTCGGATTGATTGGCTATACGAACTGAACCATCAAGAATTCCTTTATTGCCAACGGTGGTTGTGGCTTGGTTGCTGGCAACGTCGGACGGGTGTCTGCTGATGATATTAATGACACCCAGGAATGAGTTAGCACCGTAGGCAACAGTATTTGGCCCGCGAACCA
>JAPHRL010000053.1 GCA_026195755.1 Kangiella sp.
TTAATACGGATGGTTTGCGTTCTTTAATGTTTACTATGAATAACGTCCCCAACATGAAAGAAAAAACCCTACGCTATCCAGGTCATGTAGATGCCATCAGAACCTTAAAGGCCAGCGGTTTTTTTAGTAAGGAGAAAGTGTCAGTTCGTGGCCTTGAAGTCACTCCTTTAGAAGTCACTTCCGAAATTTTGATCAATGAGTGGAAACTCAAGCCGAAAGAAGAAGAATTTACCATTATGCGTGTCACAATTAGTGGTCAGGAAGGTGAAAAAAATAAAGAATACGTTTACACCATGTATGATGAGTACGACAAAGTTAAACACGAAACTTCCATGGCACGAACCACAGGCTTCACCGCTAACGCAGTTTGCCAATTGCTACTGAAAGGCAAATTTGATAAAAAAGGTGTGTTTGCACCTGAGCATATTGGCGGTCATACTGATTGCTGTAAAACGGTTTTAGACTATCTAGAAGAACGAAAAGTACGCTACCGTTTAGAGGAAAATGTTTTATCAACCTGAGGCCAAAGATGGCCTCATTTGTGAGACGACAACATGTCAACTAAAACGCAAAAAATGCTTCACCTTCGAATCGAACTGGATCACCTAAACCTTCCTGTTTGGCGAGATATTCTTATTGACCCTAGTGCTAACCTTGAAGATCTTCATTACGCTATCCAGGCCATTTTTGGCTGGGAAGATTATCAGTTACACGAATTCCAAAAAGATGGAAAACGGTACGGCTATATTGATCCTGAAGGTGATGGTGATGAAGAGTGGCAAAATGAGGCAAATATTGGTGTCACTGATATGCTAACCAAGAAGGATGATAGCATTGACTACATTTATGACTTTGCCGATCACTGGCATCATACGATCTCGCTTATCGGCTACTCAGACAAAATACCTGACGTCTATGTGGAGTGTATCGATGGTAAGAATGCCTGCCCTCCAGAAGATTCCGGCGGTGTTGAAGGTTATGAACATCTACTAAATGTCCTGCGTTCACCCAATCATTTTGAGCATGAAGAAGTAAAAGAATGGTTCGGTGAAGGTTTCTCTCCCAATCGGTTTAGCATCGCTGAAGCCAACACCAGCTTACAAGAAAGTTTTACCTATGAGGATGAATAACTGACACACTCACTATGGAGGACTAATGAAACCATTAAAAAACCACCATATTCAAGAAGTTAGAGAACACTTTGATTTTTTTGATACTGATAATAACGGTCAAATCGATATTAAAGAGTTCGAACGGTTACTCAAGGTTTTGTCACCAGACGCCACCGATGAGCAAGTTAAGCGTGGCTTTGATTTAGTAGACAAAAACCACGATACCCATATTGAGTTTGATGAATTTCTTGAGTGGTGGGAAACCTGCTGGTGGGAATTCTAAACCCTCGAATGAACTCATTGAACTAAGTGATTGAGCTATAAAGGCGTATTTCAACTGAAATACGCCTTTTCATTAATATTTCTAATCAATTTCCTCCCCTTCATAACCCCAGCCCATATAACAGCTCTGACCAGCACAATCATTGACTAATCTTTAACCAGCACATCCAAAATTAACTGGCGAAAATTGCCCTCTGGTGGTATGGTAGCGCCGCAAAATTATTTATCGCTAAAGTAGTCTAGTCTTAGTTACTTTAGTGTAGTTTTAACTGAATTTAGAGGTATTTATGGATTTTTTGAAAGAGCTAGGTATCGAAGCCGTCAACCAGTCAGCGAGTTGGGGCCAAGGTTACACCGACACTCAAGACGCAGGGGTAATTGAATCGATCAATCCTGCAACTGGCGAAGTAATTGCCAAAGTTAACGCCAGTTCTGCAACAGATTACGACAAAGTTATGCAGGAAGCCGAAGCTGCTTTTGAAGAGTGGCGTAAAGTTCCAGCTCCTCTACGCGGTGAGCTTGTTCGTAAAATTGGTAATGCCTTACGCGATCACAAAGATGCTTTAGGTAGCCTGGTTTCTGCTGAAATGGGCAAAATCAAGGCCGAAGGTGATGGCGAAGTTCAAGAGATGATTGATATGGCTGATTTTGCCGTAGGTCAA
>JAPHRL010000321.1 GCA_026195755.1 Kangiella sp.
ATAAACTAATAGCGCTGTGATGGCCAAAGCAATCAAGAAGAAAACGATAACCCCACCAGCTGCATCACTGACATCGCCAATCATTTTAGAGAAACCAATGATATGTACTTCAACATTAGAGTATTTTGCCTCAATGTCGGTACGAATTTGCTCTAAATCATGGGCCACACGCACGAAGTCTGTCTGCACCATCTGGTCACCGTCTTCACCCGAGCCTTGAGAATCCGTCGGGTTGTACTCAGAGAGTAACTGAGCAGAAACCATTGCTGAGCCGAACTCATTAGATACTAAACGACCAACGATACCGGCTTTAAGAATATTTTCTCTAACCTCATTCAAAGCACGATCAGAACCGTCAAAACGAGCTGGAATAACAGGTCCACCTTCCAGGCCTTGCTCACTGGCTTCAATGTATCGCGTATTAGGAGTAAATAATGACTCAACCTGTGGTTGATTCACTCCTTCAATACCCGCGACGCGATTAGTGGTTTCTTTCAGTGCTTCAAAGAATTGAGTATTAAAAATATTTCCACTGGTATCTTCCAAAGCAACCAGAACACGATTAGCGCCACCAAATTGATCCTGATACTCAATGTAGGTTTGCATGTATTCATGCTTTAGTGGAATATTTTTTTCAAAGCTCGCATCTACTCTTAACTGCGTTACGAAATAAGCCATTATTACTGTAAAAACAGCAAACAGACCAATCCATAACATTCGCTTAGTGAAAAATAACTTTGAGACTAATGCTTCTAATTTGTTTGTTGTCATTCTGTATAACCTTTAAACGAACACTATGGCTAATTACTCTTGCGATAGGCTTATGCGTTCAACACCGCCATCACCCACAACAACTAAAGTATCCTCATCAACCGCTACAACGGCTGTACGGCCCTTTAAATCTTTACGCTTTTTAATAACGGTGTCTGTCAGTGTTTTATAAACCATGACACCACCAGTACCTACCAACACCCAACTGTCAGCACTCAAAATAACCAGATCATGGAAGCCTGAAGCCGTACTCAAGAACTGCCCCTGCCAGGATTGCCCTTCATCTTTTGAAATGTATAAATTGCCACGCAGACCATAAACATAAAGGTGGCCACTAGCATTAACTGTAATTCCAAAGAAGGAACCATCGTATGGAGTTGCCAATTTTTGCCAAGTTTTCCCGCCATCGCGCGTTTCTGCGACTAACGCAGAACTAGTTTCAAAGCCATCTTCATCAATGCCATCAATATATTTCTCACCGGCAAGCACCCAGTAATCATCAGTGATAGTCTTCAAAGAATAAAAATGAC
Organism: Kangiella sp.; assembly: GCA_026195755.1. Lineage (GTDB taxonomy): Bacteria > Pseudomonadota > Gammaproteobacteria > Enterobacterales > Kangiellaceae > Kangiella. The sequence continues at coordinate 1,302 of JAPHRL010000321.1, forward strand.
TAAAATAGCCATAATAGTCAGCGAGTCCTTCTATCTCATGAGACTCCCAAGACTCTCCCTGGTCGCTCGACTCAAGATATAATCCATACGAACCAACCGCAACAATCCGCCCACCATTGATAAACTGCACGTCAAATAATGCAGGTTGCTCAAATGAGTCTTCCTGGTGAGCTAGCTGCCAACTTTCTCCACCATCATTGGTTAGCAAAATGGTTTGACTGAAGCCAACGGCAATACCACGCTCATCTTCCAAAAAGTCAACAGCCGTTAACTGTTCGCGTGTCGGAACTGGAACCTGCCGCCAGTCAACTCCTTGGTTATCCGATAATAGAATATGCCCTCGCTCACCAACAGTAATTAGCCGGCCGGATTCGAGTTTTTCAATATCTAAGAGTAAGGATTTTGTTGCCTTATCAGCAATTAACGCAGCTTTAGCTTCTAAGCAAGACGAGGCAAAGGTTCCGGTGACCAATAGCACCAAAGGGAATGCATACTTAATGATTGCTTTCATACAGAACAGTATTCTCTGGTTATTTTATAAATGTAAAAAAAGCGGCCGAAGGAACGGCCGCTTATATCGTCTAACTAGCGTCTACCGGCGCGACGTAATGCAGAAGGAGTGAAGTGAGAGCCACTAAACTCTGCTTTGAAGTTGTACATGTTTTCCTGATTATCTAAACCAATGACCAAGTAACGGCCTGATGGCAAGTCATAATAGGCTTCAAGAGTTGACCACAATGTAGGTACATCATAGTAGTTAATCAAGTATGCTTGAGCAACACGCCACAACTCTCCGCGCTCGTCATACATTTCCTCAGCAGCAATCTGCCAACTATCTTCATCAACATAGAAAACACGTTTCTTGTATTGATGGCGAGTATCGTCTTTCAAATTTGCTTCTAACACCCAAACGCGATGCTTTTCATATCGAACCAAGTCAGAATTAATCACACCAGGCTTGATAATTGCATCATAAGTTACCTCATCAGAATGTAACTTGTATGTGTTATAGGGAATATAGATTTCTTTCTTGCCTTTAATCGTCCAGTTGTAACGATCAGGCGCACCATTGAACATATCGAAATCATCAGTTGTACGCAAACCATCAGAGGCCGTACCCGGAGCATCATAAGCAACGTTTGGAGCACGACGTACACGACGCTGACCGGTGTTATAAGTCCAAGCTTTACGTGGCTCTTTCACCTGATCCATGGTTTCATGAACCAATAAGGCAGTACCAGCTAAACGCGCTGGAGCCGTCACATTCTGACGGAACAAGAAAAGAACATTACCCTCTTCTAATTTCTCAGGAGTCATGTCTGGTTCATTATAGATATGATGAAGCTCATCTCTTAGTTTAACCAATACATAGCTACCGTCAGGTAATGGAGCAGCTTGCCCTACCTCACGCTCAACTGACACACCACGGTAACGTGTGATCGAGTTCCAGATTAACTGAAGACCATTTTCAGGAAATGGGAACGGAATACCAACCGAAGCTCCTTTAATACCATTACCCTCTTGAATCAATTCTGCACGAGTGGCATTTTTTTGAATCGCTTCATAAATATGTTCTGGGTAAGAAGCACTACGTCGAGTTGGGTAAATATGCATTTTGTAGCGATCAGGATAAGCTTTAAATAAAGCAACTTGCCCCACCGTTAAATGCTCTTCGTATTGCTGGTAATTGGATGCATCAATTGTAAACAGCTTCTCATCTTCAGCAAATGGGTCAGGATGATGATCACCTACCTGATAACCTTCAGGAATCATATCTTCGGTGATCCCCCCAGTCCAAGCAGGAATCGAGCCGTCTTCATTTCCTGCGCGAATCGAACCCATGGGTGTATAGACTTCTCCGCCTAGTTGCGCAGCCTTTTCTGCTGAAACCTTAGCGGATGCAACGCTTGAACATACTGCCGAAACGACTGCACCTACTAATAACCATTTATTCATCATTTTAGCCATATCTTATACAACCCTTTTATTAAAACGAATAACTTAATGCTAGTGAGACATGATCACGGTCTGAAATCAAGTTTGCAGACCCGCCCCCGAAGTAGCTGTTATAAGCAAAATCCCACTTCCAAGCACTTAAGGTACTCAAGCTCACACCAGCTGATAACGACTTACGACCTTCTAAGAAGTTCGAAATAGGCGCAGGCGTGTTACCGCTCACGTCATGCTGGAATACGATGCGTGGCGACATGTTCCAACCACTAAAGACATTATTATAATCCCAACGCATTGCCATGCGATAACCCCATGAAAATTCATCAGCAAAACCGTTTTGTGTCATGCCTTCACATTCAGTACGAATTCTTTGATTAGTGATTGGGTGATTAAAGCCACAAGGAGAAGTGCCTGTTGGATCTAATGCAAATAGCCCTTCAATAGTGCCGTTTCCGTTATAGTCAACTGCACGGTCAGGGTTACCTGAACGGAATGTACCTTCAGCTTCAAAGCGCAGCTCGTCCTGACTTGGCATATCCAAAATCTGATTAGCGCCAACTTCTATTAAGAAAGCAGTTTGATCAGAACCAAACACAGGTCCTAACAATGAAGTAATTGTCATCTGAGCTTGAACAGTATCCAATAGGCGATAACCTGAAATTTCTTCACCTAAGCCAACACCATTGGCAACCTGGCTTGTTCCGCTCGGGATCTGACCGATAGGCTCGAGCGTTGCAAATAGCAGCTCAACGTCATCTACCTGTAATGGCTCATCAACACGGTAAGAAATTTCACCCGCTACAGACAGGCCACTATCCGTTGCTGTATTGAAGCTGAAACCATACATTTGAATATCTTCTGGATACTCCAGGAAACCAGTAACCACACCCTGAGCATTAGCTGCGTTAGCAGAAATGATAGGACGGCGGTTGTGGTAATTCATATAGTAGAAACCCAGCTCTGTACCATACTCCGTAAAATAACCTACTTTGAAACCAAACTGACCTTGGTCATCAGCAAAGCGAGTCTCTTCTCTTAATGCTACTGTGCCAGGCTGGCCTTCAGAATATTGAGCAAAGCCTAAGTGTACTTCATAACCTTTCAGGCCCAAGAAATCGCGAGTTGAGAAAAAGGTGCCAGGCTCATCAAATTTAACTTCTTCAAATTCAAATTGATAAAACGCTTCCATATTCCAGCTTTGGCTTAAATCAAACGAAGTCCAGATCATGCTGGTTGGAATAAAAGCTTCTTTAAGTTCTGCGCCGGGGTTTCTTAATGTTCTCAAATCAACTGCGTTAGCTTCGGATAAGCTGTGTTGAATAAAAGTACTCTCACCCCAACTGATAACTTGCTCACCCAAACGAACCTGCATGACATTACCGCTGTCGAACTCGAATGTTTTCCAAACATACATATCAAGCATGCGGGCATCGTAACCTTGTTCGGTTCTTGCAGTGTTGCGATCACCACCATAGCCACCCGCTGGATAGCTATCTAAATCTCGGAAAGGAAGCTCTGTATCCATCAGAATTCGATCGTAATACCAAAGACCACGTGCGAATAAACCCTGGTCACCATCTTTATGGCGAATATCCAGCTCATGCACTCCTTTGATAACTTGCGAGAAAAAGTCGCCTTTATCAAAGTTCAAGTTGCCATCATCGGCATTATTCGACCATGCTCCATCTGGTACAGTGCCAGACCCGTATAAATTAGAAATAGGATTGCCAGTTTCTAATTCATAAAGGTTCGCCTTACCGACCAGGTTACGATCACGTTCCTCAACACGTACGCCAACCCCCACAGAGAGTGTGGTATCAAAGTTGACATCGTAATTTTCAGTATCCCAATTGACCGCGTAGCTACTGGTAG
>JAPHRL010000139.1 GCA_026195755.1 Kangiella sp.
GAAAAACTACCCCAATGTGTATCTTGCAAGCCCAGAAGAGCAAAGTTTGCTACCTTTCATGGCCACTGCCGACTTGATGATTAGCGAAACCTCATCCGCCTTGTTTGAGTTTATGGCATTAAACAAACCCGTGATTGTCGGACATTTCCTGAAGTTACGCGTTGGCTATTGGGGCTTCTTAAAATATCGCTTACAAAAACGACTATCCGATGACTATCGATTGTTTAAAGAGATTGGCACCAACATCAACCATTACCATGAATTGAAAGAGGCCGTTGAAAACAACCTGCGCAACCCCAAACTCTTTGAACAGCAACGCCTTAAGTATATTGAACAAATTGTCGGCACTGTTGATGGGCATTGCTCAAAGCGTGTAGCCAAGTTTTTGCTTAACAACTAATCACTAATAAGGATACCCATGCGCGTTATAACCTTCGGTACTTTTGATGTTTTCCACGTTGGACACGTCAATATTCTTGAACGCGCTCGCGCTATGGGCACCGAACTTTACGTCGGTGTGTCTTCCGATCAGCTTAATTTCGAAAAGAAAGGCCGCTATCCGATTTATTCGGAAGAAGATCGCATGCACATCTTGAGCGCGTTAACCTGTGTTGATTTTACATTTGTTGAAGAGTCACTGGAAAAGAAAGCTGAATACATTCAGAAGTATCAAGCAGACCTTCTGGTCATGGGCGATGACTGGCAGGGGAAATTTGATGAGATGAAACAGTTCTGCGAAGTGAAGTATCTTCCGCGCACACCATCTATTTCCACCACTGAGATTATCGAAGTGGTTCGCCATACTCCTCATAAATAATGGGTGCCAAACTATGAGCCAAACTATGGGCCCGACTATGAACAAAAATTTGAGCGAAAAAATCCCTGTCAGCGTTTTTATTGTTGCGCAGAATGAAGAGCAACATATCGCGCGAGTCCTAACAAGTTGTCAAGAGTTTGATGAGGTTATTGTTGTTGATAGTGGAAGCACTGATGACACTAAAAAAATTGCTGAGTCTTTAGGCGCCAAAGTTCTTCATAACGATTGGCCAGGTTATGCCAAACAAAAGCAATATGCCATGTCGCTGTGTAAACACGATTGGGTGCTGAACCTTGATGCCGACGAAGAGTTGACCCCTGAGTTCATTCAAGCGGCAAAAAACTTTATTCAGCAATCAGAATTTGTTGCATTAAAATGTCGTCGTAATGATTGGTTTATAGGCAAGTTTTTCCCAACATCAATAAGGCTTCCCACCAACACCCGCTTATTTAAAAAAGATTATGTCCAATATTACCTTGATAACCTGGTGCATGAAGGCCCTGAAATAAAAGGAAAAATCAAACATACTTCAGTCGCTTTCAAACACTACGGCTATGCTGATATTGAAACCTTAAGCAAAAAGTACGAATACTATTCAACGCTAAAAGCCCAGGAAAAATTTAACAAAGGCAAAAAGCCTTCGCGCTTAAAACTTCTTCTGGTAGCGCCATTAGAGTTTATCCGCGTTTACCTTATTTATCGTTACTGTTTCGCCGGCTTGCGCGGTTTTATTTTTGCCAAGCTATCAGCGCACTATGCATTTTTAAAAGAGTCGAAACTCTATTCTTATCACCGCTCTCATAATCATTCTGAGAAAAAAGATTCTTAAAAGGTTGAACAAATGACTAACCCTTTACTTAATATCACTGGCCTGCCGGCCTTTTCTAAAATTCAGCCTTCGCACATGCAGCAGGCGATTAAAGCCATTATTGATGACAGTCGCCGTCAAATTAATAAACTTATCGATTCACTTGATAAAGACTCGGTGACCTGGGAAAACTTTGTGGTGCCGATGGAAGAAATTGGTGATCGTCTTGATCATGCCTGGTCACCGATTAGCCATATGCAGGCGACTGTTAATTCGCCAGAGATTCGCGACGCTTACAACAGTTGCTTACCTTTGTTATCAGAATACGGTACTGAAATGGGCCAGCACCAAGGTCTTTATCAAACCATTCATAATTTGAATGATAAAGCTGATGATTTAAAGCTTGATAAAGTGCAGCGTAAAATCCTGAAAGATGACTTGCGAGACTTTAAATTGTCCGGTGTCGCTTTACCTAAAGACAAACAGCAACGCTACGGAAAAATTCAATTGCGTCTTTCGGAACTGACTTCTAAGTTTGAGCAAAACATCTTGGATGCGACCATGGCCTGGCATAAAGATTTTTCTGATGCCTCAGCATTGGATGGGCTTCCTGAGTCGGCTATAGAAGCCGCACAACAAACAGCCAAAGCCGCAGAAATTGATGGTTATCGGATCACGCTAGATTTTCCTTCTTATTTGCCCATCATGATGCATGCTAATGATCGTGAATTGCGCAAAGAAGTTTATACCGCCTTTTCTACGCGCGCCTCAGACCAGGGTCCTAATGCTGGAGAGTTTGATAACTCTGCCTTAATGCCGGAAATATTAGCCTTGCGGCAGGAACTGGCGGAGCTATTAGATTTTGATAACTACGCCGAATTGTCGCTGGCCACTAAAATGGCTAAAGACCCAGCGCAGGTTATTGAGTTCCTGCAAGACCTTGCCGACAAATCACACCCGCAAGCGCAATCCGAGTTAGCCGAACTCTCTCAATACGCCAAAGACAAGCACGGCGTAGAGCAACTGGAAGCCTGGGATATTGCCTATTACAGTGAAAAACTGCGAATGGAAAAATACAGCATCTCGCAAGAAGAGTTGCGCCCCTGGTTTCCTGAGCCACAAGTAATCAAAGGCTTGTTTGGTATTACCGGGCAATTGTTCAACATTCGCTTTGAACAGCGCGATGATGTGGATATCTGGCACCCCGATGTACGTTTCTATGATATTTATAATGCCGACAATCAGCATATTGCCAGCTTCTACTTTGATCTTTACGCCCGCAAGAATAAACGCGGCGGTGCCTGGATGGCAGACTGTATTGGCCGTCGTCGTACTCATGATGGCATTCAAAAACCGGTTGCTTTCCTGACTTGTAATTTCAACGGTCCGGTCGGCACCAAACCTGCATTATTTACCCATGATGAAGTGACCACCCTGTTCCATGAATTTGGTCATGGCCTGCATCATATGCTCACTCAGATCGAATATGCCTCTGTATCAGGTATTAACGGTGTGCCGTGGGATGCGGTTGAGCTACCCAGCCAGTTCCTGGAAAACTTCTGCTGGGTTAAAGAAGGACTCGACAAGATCGCCAAGCATTACGAGACCGGTGAAGGTCTGCCTGCTGACAAACTCGAAAAACTGTTAGCCGCTAAAAACTTCCAATCAGCAATGCAGATGGTGCGTCAGCTAGAGTTCTCACTGTTCGATTTTGAAATCCACACGGAACTAGACTTGTCTCAAGACAACCCAATTCAGCATGCGCTGGATGAAGTACGCAAAAGAGTGTCAGTGATAAAAGCACCAGCCTTTAACCGCTTCCAGCATAGCTTCAGTCATATTTTTGCAGGTGGTTACGCGGCAGGGTACTATAGCTATAAATGGGCTGAAGTTCTTTCCGCCGATGCTTTCTCGCGCTTCGAAGAAGAAGGCATCTTCAACCCGCAAGTGGGTCAGGACTTCTTGCACCACATACTGGAGAAAGGCGGTTCCGAAGAGCCCGCTGATTTGTTCAAAGCCTTCCGCGGGCGCGAACCTTCAGTTGAGCCTTTATTGAAGCACTCAGGAATAGGTATTTAATGGACAACAAGACCCTGCTCGCCATCGACAATGGTACGCAAAGCCTGCGTGCCATTCTGTTTGATTTGCAGGGTCAGATTATTGCCAAGGCACAAATTCCTCTCGACTACTACAGTGACCAGCCGGGTTGGTCAGAACAGGACCCGCAAGTCTTCTGGAATACCCTGTGCCGTGCTTGCCGAAAACTGGAACAACAGCCCAACGTCGAACTATCCACTATTCAGGCCATATCGGTTACCACTCTGCGCAACACCGTCGTAAACCTTGATCAAGATGGTGAGCCATTACGCCCCGCCATTATCTGGACCGATCAACGTGAACTGGAAACTATCAAGCCCTTAACAGGTTTCTGGCCTTATCTGTTTAAGCTGGTTGGCGTTAGCGACACCATTAAAAACTTCCAATCTCGCTGTCAGGCCGCTTGGATTGCCCATCATCAGCCGGATATCTGGCGCAAAACCGATAAATATCTGATGCTGTCGGGTTATCTGAATTACAAACTGACCGGCGAGTTTAAAGACTCTGTAGCCTCACAAGTCGGTTATATCCCCTTTGATTACAAACACCATCACTGGGCATCAGACAAAAGCTGGAAGTGGCAGATTGCCCCGTTCAAACGCCAGATGCTACCCGAACTGGTAAAACCCGGAGAACTGATTGGTCAAATCAGCCAAAGTGCCAGTGAAGCGACCGGCCTGCCACAAGGTCTGCCCGTTATCGCCTCCGGTGCCGACAAAGCCACCGAAGTGTTAGGTAGCGGCTGTATCGAAGATCATCAAGCCTGTCTAAGCTATGGCACCACCGCCACCATTAACGTCACCAGTCATCGCTATATCGAGCCTTTACGCTTCATTCCACCTTATCCATCTACCGTTTCTGATGCCTACACCATCGAATATCAAATCTACCGCGGCTACTGGATGGTCAGCTGGTTCAAAGAACAATTTGGCCACCGCGAACAGGATCTGTCAGTAGAGATGGGTATTTCAGCCGAACAGCTGCTTGATCAAGCCATCGCGCAAATACCGCCCGGCTCGGATGGACTGATGCTGCAACCCTACTGGTCACCCGGCGTCAAAGTACCGGGACCGGAAGCACGTGGAGCTATTATCGGTTTTCATGATGGCCACACTCGCGCTCACGTTTATCGTGCGATTTTGGAAGGCATAGCTTACGGACTAAAAGACGGAAAAGAATCGATTCAACTCAGAACCAAGCATCCGATCGATCAACTGATGGTCTCCGGAGGCGGCTCACAAAGCGACGTCGCCATGCAGCTCACCGCTGACATCTTCAACCTTCCCGCGACACGTCCACACACCTTCGAAACCTCAGCGCTCGGCGCAGCCATCAACGCCGCAGTTGGTATCGGAATCTTTGAAAATTATCAAGACGCCGTTAAAGCCATGTGCCACAAAGGAGAAACCTTCCAACCAATCCCACAAAACGTCAAACGCTATCAGGAACTTTACGAAAAGGTTTACAAGAAAATGTATCAACGACTGAAACCGATTTATCAGTCGTTGAGAAAGATGGGGTGATTACTTGCAATATGCTTTGTTTATTAAAGCCCATTACACACTGCCGTTAATTTTAGCTTCAATTATCTTAAGATACAGCCAATTAAAAGAAACTAACCATACACATCATACAGACTAACGCATATACAAATAGCCATTATCCATAATGTAAACTTAACTCTCTTAACGTACTTAAAATCTTCTGGGTTAAGCTCTTCTTTGTATAAGCCAGCCATCACAAATTCCAAAGTGAAGTTAACCTTTCTGACGTCGCTTTTATTTTTACTTTCTATAAAATAATGACGATATACTTTGGGGTATTTACTATAAATTTGATGAATTAGTGAGCTTGAAGTTATTTTATTTAGAATTATTGCAACTATTACCAGGCCTGGCGTTATTAAAAAGGGCTGTAATGCTTCCATGTTAAGCTCTCAATGTTTTCACATAGTCCTGCAAGCATTTGCCTGCTTCATCAAATGCCTGATCACTCATATAGCACTTACATTGGCCGATGATGCCTTCGATGGTGGCGATGAGGAAGCGGGCGATGTTATGAGGATTCACGTCTTTTCTGATGAGCCCTGTTTGCTGGCCACGTTCGAAAGTTTCCGCCAGCGCCTCGTACCAGATTTCCCAGATGGCAACTATGCGCACACGGAATGACTCATCAAGCGGTGACATTTCATGTGTCAGATTATTCAGAGGGCAACCGGTATGCAATTCGTTAATATTAATCTCTTCTCGTGAATCATTCATCATTTTAATCAGATCAGTAATTGGATCTTTAACCTGCTTCAATGGCTCAATCCAGCGCTCATGAATCCACGGTTTTAATACTTCATCAATTACTGCGTGCCCCAATTCTTTTTTGCTTTTGAAATGATGATAAAAAGCACCTTTGGTAAAGCCAGTTTTCTTCAATACTTCATCCACACGCAATCCCTGGTAGCCTTTTAATAGAATTTCTTCAAAGGCCACCTGCAAAATATTTTGCCGGGTTGCATCAGGATTTCTTACAGCTGCTTTACTCATTGAGTTACCTTTTACCATCACTAGTTTATTGCTTATCGGGCACGTTTTAGACTGCTTTTATTAAAGTCGTCTTCGCTTAGCCCTACATTAAATTCATAGTCCTTCCATATAATAGTCGTGCTTTTGCCGGTTTGTACATTTTCCATTTCCTGACGATGTGCACGCCAGTACTTATCAAGATACTGCTTGAATTCTGACATGTTAAGTTCTTTTAACTTATCATTTTTCTGGTCAAAGAACTCAATGCGATGCACTCGATAATGTTCCTGATCAATCCAGGCAATGGTTTTGCTGTAACCAGAATTGTTGTAAGTAGGTACCATTTCTACCACATACATTTTTTCGCCATTTAACTCATCTTCGCGTAAAAATTTATAATCATACTTTTCGACTTCGAACGATGATAAATCTTCATAGGCAAACTCACTGCCCATCCAGGGACCAGACTTGTTTGATGATGAAATACGTTTAACACGTTTTAAGGCTGGCAAATATAACCATTGGTCATCGTTACCATGAATATGCGAATAGGTTAGAAACGCAGTACCTTCCACATCACGCGGCTGTTCGAAAACACTTAACCCCTTATCCCCATCGCCTTTGACTTCAAGGCTTTTTACTTTAACTATACGCTCTGCTTCATTACCGCCTTTGTCACGCAGGATCATGGTCATGTCTGCCTGACTGTCGCCCCAGCCAGTGTTTCTGGCTTTGGCTTCTTTGGCAATCGCTAAACCTTTCTCTTCAGGGGTTTCAGCAACCGCATTGGTAGTCATACTCACAGCAGCTACGGCCAATAGTAAACTTGATAGTATTCGTTTCATGCGTATCTCCTAATTCGCTATTTTATCTTTCAATTTTTTGCCACCCAACATCAATAATGGTGGAAGTAATAAGAAATCGATTATCAGGGCTACGGCTAATGTAATCGCCGTTAGAATTCCCATATGACTGTTCATCACATAGTGTGACATACCAAGGACCAGGAAGCCGAGCACCAGGACTATGGTGGTCACCGTCAGTGCCATGCCCACAGTATGGAAGGCATATTTTACAGCCGCTTCTTTATCTAAACCTTTCTCGCGTCGTGCCCGCAAATACTTACTCAAGAAGTGTACTGTGTCATCAACCACGATACCTAAAGTCATGCCTGTTACAACTGACAGTCCCATGCCTATCTGTCCCTGGAATATGCCCCAGATTCCGAATGCCACTGCCATTGGAACAATATTGGGGATGAGACTTAACATGCCCAGCTTCAGAGATCTTAACGCGAAGATTAACAGCAACGATATTAACACCAACGCCCAGGCCGTACCTTTAAGCATTGAGTAAATATTATTCTGCCCGATATGGGCAAACATGATCGCCGGACTAGAACCTGAAATCTCCATTGCTGGTGCGTTCTGCTTAAACCATTGACTGAAACGATCTTCTAGATTCAACACCTGTACACTCGATAAATTCTCTAGTGCTATCTGTATTCGAACTGCTGATTTATCACTATTGACCTGATTATTGATAGACAATCCACGTGGCAGCGAGGATTCATAAATCAGAGTATATTGTGCGGTTAGTTCTCGAATTAACGTTCCTAACTCGGCCACTTCGCCATCTTCCAGCAGAACCGCATTGCAGCCCTTATCCAGAGATGGCTTTGGTAGCGCATAACACTCGTCACGATCGCCATTCATACTTTTATTCAACCGCTTCATAACGTCGGTATAACTTTGCACATGTAAAACTTCCGGCTGCTGCTCAGCGTACTCTACAAACTCCTGCAACATCGCCATAAACTCAGGTTCATGAATGCCGCTGCCGGTTTTGGTGTCAATGCTGTAGAAGGCGGTGTAAAGGCCGGTCAAATTTTCTGCCGTATAGTCCGAGTCGACACGGAAGTCGATAGATTCATCAAAGTATTTAACGAACTCATCATTCAGTTCATTCTTCGGAATGGCTGCAATAATGGCAATGCTGATCACTGCCATAACGGGTAGTAGGACTTTTCGTTTATCCACCACAAAGTTGGCAAAACTATCCATCCAATGATGACCTTTGCTTTTTTTGTCGCTGACTTTAACCGGCAACAGCATCATCATGGCAGGCAGGAAGGTGACCGAGAAAATAAAGGCCAACGTCACACCCACTGCAACCGTATTACCCATATCGCGAAGCGGCGGCACCTCACTAAAGTTCATGGTCAAAAAGCCAATCACGGTGGTAATACTGGTCAGGAAGATCGGCATCATATTGATGCGAAGACTTTCTACCATTGCATCCTGTTTATTCATGCCATGCCGCATTCCCTGCAGGAAGGTGACCAGCAGATGCACCGAATCCGCCACGGCCATGGTTGCCACCACCGTCGGTACAGAGAACATCGGCGCAGTCATGGCAATGCCCAGCCAGCCTGCACCACCTAATGCGCCAATAATCGAGAATATGA
>JAPHRL010000057.1 GCA_026195755.1 Kangiella sp.
AATGAGCAGGAAGCGGTAATGCGCAGTAAAGGTCTGCGTGATGATGTGCGCCGTGCCATTAAGGCCACAGGTTTGTAAGTAGGTACTATCAATGCAAAAGAAAACATTACGTAAGTTTGCAATTTTTGCCAGTGTACTGGCTTTGTGTGTGATTTTATTGGGTGCCTGGACACGTCTTAGTGATGCTGGCCTGGGTTGCCCCGATTGGCCGGGTTGTTATGGTCATTTCACAGTGCCACAAGATGCTGAATATATTAAGCAGGCCGAGGTTAAATACAATCAGGTTTTTGAAGCCGATAAAGCTTGGCCTGAAATGATTCATCGCCACTTTGCTAAGGCAATTGGCCTGGTCATTATCATTCTATTCGTTGGTGCTTGGAGAGGGCGACGTAAAGACCCGACCATTCCGGTTCTAATTCCTTCCATTCTTCTGCCGCTGGTCATCTTCCAGGGTTTATTGGGGATGTGGACAGTGACCTTAAAAGTACACCCGTTCGTGGTTATGTTGCATTTATTGGGTGGCTTCTCAATCATATCGCTGTTGTTTTTGTACATTCTGCAATTAAGACCGAAGATTGTTTCGCTGTCGCAGGTTGTTGCCAAGAAATTCAAAAAGCTGGCGCTGGTCAGTTTTGTACTGGTGATAATGCAAATCGCATTGGGCGGCTGGACGGCAGCCAACTATGCGGCAACCTCCTGCACTGAACTCCCTTTCTGTAATGATGGATGGACGCAGAATGTTGACTTTAAGGGTGGTTACGATCTGTGGCAAAAGGGTTTCGAGTTTGATGAATTCAAGGCTCTTGAGCAGGAAAAATTTGAAGCTGATTTGGCTAAAGCTCAGGGTGAATCTTTTATCAATTACGAAGGTGGCGTTTTAAATCACCAGCAAAAAGTGGCGATTCACGTCAGTCATCGTATCGGTGCTTATCTTGTCTTTTTAGTGGTCGGTTTGCTGGCTATTTTGATGATTCGTGAAAGGGACAGCGTTCTGATTCGTCACTTCGGTCGTGCCCTGGCCTTGGTGCTCATCGGACAAATGCTACTGGGCTTTAGTAACATCATTTTCGCATTACCCTTGTATGTGGCCGTTGCCCATAATGGTGGGGGTGTCATCTTATTATTAACCTTGATTGCAGTGAACTTTTTGGTCAGCTGGCAATTTAAGCAGCCAAAGTTAGTGGGAGGCAAGCATGGCTAATTCCAATCAGCAAACCCAAGCTTCAGAGGGCGAGCCGAAGCGCCAAGGTCGTCCAATTACCTGGCGTGATTATTACGAGCTGACAAAGCCGAAAGTGGTTTATCTGTTGGTTTTTACTGCCGTAGTGGGTATGTTTCTGGCCAATGATGTGACTCAAAGCTGGTTTCCGCCCTTAAACGCATTAATTTTTGGCACACTGGGCATTGCCTTTGCATCAGGTGCTGCAGCGGTGGTTAATCATGTGGTCGATGCGCGCATTGATACTATGATGGCGCGCACCATGCAACGTCCGGTAGCACAAGGGCGGGTCAAGCCAGGCAATGCTGTTATTTTCTCGGCAGCACTGGCTATCGTGGCAATGGCAATGTTGTGGTTTTTAGTCAATCCGCTAACCGCAGTATTAACACTTGGTGGGTTAGTTGGTTACGCCTTTGTTTACACCATGTTCTTGAAGCGTGCCACGCCTCAGAATATCGTGATTGGTGGTCTATCAGGTGCTATTCCTCCGCTCTTGGGCTGGACTTCCGTAACCGGATCAGCTGACCCACATGCATGGCTATTAGTGTTGATTATTTTCACCTGGACACCTCCGCATTTCTGGGCACTTTCAATCCATCGCATTGAAGATTATGCCAAGGCCGAGATTCCGATGTTGCCCGTGACGCACGGTGAAGATTTCACTAAAACCTCTATTGTGCTGTACACGATACTGTTAATCTTATCGACAATCTTGCCTTACCTAACCGGTATGAGTGGCGTTATTTATTTGGTTGCTGCAGTAGGTTTAGGGCTTTGGTTCCTGTATTACACAGTGGTTCTCAAATATCGTGAGCGCGAAGGGATTGCTATGAAAACCTTTGGAGTTTCCATTGGATATCTGACCTTTTTATTCGCATTCTTATTGATCGATCATTATCTCGATCCCTTTATTAATTTTTAATCAAGATTAGAGGTTAACATGCAGAAAAATGCAGCATTTGCCAGAGTGATATTCATTTTGGCGGCAGTTTTAGCGTTGGTTGCTGGCGTCATGTCTTATCGGTTATTGTTTGCACCCAAAGAAATGCAGTTGATTCGTACTTTTGGAGAACCGCGCACAATTGCTCCTTTTGAAGGCAAGACTCATACCGGAGAAACATTCAACCAGGAAAATTTTGTTGGTAACTGGAGCATTGTTTTTTTTGGTTTCACTACCTGCCCGGATGTTTGCCCCACCGCGATGAGTAATATCAATCAGGTCATGCAAAAGCTTCCCGAAGATATTGCTAATTCAACCCAGGTAGTGATGGTCTCGGTGGACCCAGAGCGTGATAGCATTGAGCGACTAGCTAAATATGTCCCAGCCTTTAACAAAGACTTTATAGGCCTCAATGCTGGTTTAGAAGAAACTCGTAAATTAACCGAATCGATTGGCGTTACTTTTTATAAAATACCCGGCCATGATGACCCTGATAACTATTTGGTCGAACACACAGCACGTTGGTTTATCATCGACCCATTAGGTCGCCGTTATGCGCTTCTTACTCCAGATGAAGTGTTACCAGGTGAAGACTTAGTTGGAATTGTGGCGAGGGATTTTCAGATCTTAAGGGAACAGTCAGAATTCTAATCCAAGACTGGTAGTATTAGGGAAAAGATAAAGTTGCAGGCTGGCTCCAAGAATCCCCCTTAGAGTTAGCCGAGAGAAGAAAAGTTATAGGGCAAATTGGAAGGCGACCAAAGGAAGTGCCCTCGGGTAACGCCCAATTTAGCCACTTCGAAACAGGACGTTTCGTATTGGCGACCCGTAATAGCTTTGATGAGCGAGGGAAGTCCGAAGGACCTAACGACTGGGGTGCCTTCCTTTTTGGTTACTTTTTCTTGGGCACGCAAGAAAAAGTGACTCGCTGAGTAGCGAAACACACAGCTATAAACTAAATAACCAGCCTAAAGTTTGCTGTATAAAATTATATATAACTCTGAACCTACCAAAAGTCTGTCGGCTAACTCCAGGGGAAATTAAAAGCACTACCTTCAGCGAAGTACACATTATGAAACTCTGGACTACTGCTACATTAAAAACTGATTTAAAGCGTACTGATCAGCATTCGGCGATTTGGCGTATTGCGTTGCCTATGGTGTTGTCGAATATGACGGTGCCTTTGGTGGGGTTGGTGGATTCGGCGGTGATGGGGCATTTGCCGGAGGCGCACTATTTGGCGGCGGTTGGCCTGGGTGCTGCTTTGTTTACTTTTATTGTCTGGACGATGGGTTTTCTGCGAATGATCACCACTGGACTGGTGGCGCAGGCTTATGGTGCGGACGATCATGTGGCGATCCGGCAGTGGCTTTATCTGTCTTCTTTACTGGGATTGTCGGTAGCGTTTTTGACCTTGTTGTTAAACCCCTGGCTGATTGAGCTGATTCTGTGGTGGGTTGAGGGTTCCTCTGAAGTGGAGTCGAGTGTTCTGGCTTATTGGAATACTCGGATCTGGGGCTTGCCGTTTAGCCTGCTCAATGCGGTGATGATTGGTTGGTTTCTAGGAATGCAGACGGCGCGTATTCCATTCTGGATGTTGCTGATTATCAATATGCTCAATGTGGTGTTGGATCTGTATTTTGTGCTGGGTCTGGGGATGACAGTTGAAGGTGTGGCACTGGCCAGCGTGATTGCCGAAGCGGTAGGTTTTGTATTTGGTGCTTATCATGTGGTGCGACTTTTAGCCAAGTACCCGATTGCGCAGAAATTCAAACTGGCCTGGCACAAATTAAAACGGTTGCTCAGTTTAAATGGAGACCTGCTGATTCGAACTTTGGCCTTGGAGCTGGTCTTTTTTACCATCCATGCTCGAGGGGCTGAGCTGGGTGATGAAGTGATGGCAATTAATGCCATATTGCTTAATTTCTTGATGTTAATTGCTAATGGTCTCGACGGATTTGCTAATGCTGTTGAGGCTCTAGTGGGTAAAGCAATAGGCCGCAACAACTGGCGGGACTTTAGAGCCAGTGTTAATGTGGGTGGTCTCTGGTCATTGCTGGTCAGTTTGATCTTTGCATTGGTCTTCTGGTTGTTCATTGAAGAATTCATCGCACTTATCACTACCATTGACAGTGTCAGAGAGGCTGCCGAGCCTTATCATCTGTATATTATTTTTATGGCGCTGGTATCGGTCTGGAGTTTCTGGCTGGATGGTGTCTTTATTGGGGCTTCGCAAATTTCCGCTATGCGTAACTCAATGTTAATTGCCGTACTGGTTGGGTTTGTACCTTTGTATTTTCTGACCAAGGATTACGGCAATCATGGCTTGTGGTGGGCTTTTTATGCTTTTATGCTACTGCGAGCATTCAGTTCGGTGTTATTCTTACAAATAGGTATTCGAGTCGGCGCTTACATCACAATGGATAAAGAGCCACTGTCGAATAGAGAGTACGAATAAAAAATAAGTGACAGACCTAAAGGACTCAAAATGCAGGTTGCTCTAGTCAGGTTGTCGGCGATTGGTGATTGCACTTTAGTGCTTCCGGTGGTGCGTGCTTTATTAAAGCAACAGCCCGAACTGGAGCTGCATTGGATTATTAGTAATGCAGCTTATTCATTATTAAAAAATTCCACTCATCCTCGTCTGCATTTTATTACCATTGAGAAGCCCAAAAGTATTTCAGACTATAGGGCGCTAAAAAAACAATTATCGCCCATAAAGTTTGATGCCGTTTTGGCAATGCAAGCCAGCGCACGTGCAAATTTAATCTATCCACTAATTAAAAGTACCCGCAAAATTGGTTTTGACAAAACTCGTGCGCGGGATTGGCAGTGGCTTTTTACCAATGAAAAAATTGCTTTTGTCGACGAGCATCTTCACGACAGCTTTAAGCGTTTTGCGGAACGGTTAACTCACTCCACACTTGAAGTAACTGCAGATGACTGGCTAATTCAGCCATCGGAAGATAGTCAGCAGTCTGTTCTTGAGCTTAACTTGCCCGAGCAATTTGTTGTTATCAACCCTGCGGCGAGTAAGCTGGAGCGATGCTGGTCCATTGAAAATTATGTGCATCTTATTCAACAAATTAAGAAGCAATACAATATGCCGGTGGTTTTAACCGGCGGGCCGGCTGATTTGGATAAGGATTTAGCAGAGCAAGTTGAAGCACAAGCTGATGTTATTAACTGCGTTGGTAAAACCAGTTTGCAACAGTTGGCGGCCATATTACAGAAAGCTAACATTTGTATTGCACCAGATACTGGCCCTGCTCACATTGCCAACAGTGTTGGTACTCCGGTAATTGGGCTATATGCAGTAGCACCAAGTAAGTTGTCAGGCCCCTACCTTAATAAGGCGCTGACAATCGATAAATTTGAACAGGCGGCAAAGCAGATTTTAGGCAAGGAGTTGACAGAGATTAGCTGGCGGACTCGAGTGCATAGCCGCCAGGCAATGGATTTAATTGGTATCGATGATGTCATGGAGAAACTCGATACCATCTTAAAATAAAAAATTTATACTTTCATCTGATACTGCTCAATAAACAGTTCACGACAACGCTGACTGTCTTTCAATAAAGCAATCGCTTCCATCATCTGCTGACGATCTTTTTCGCGCAAAGATTCCTTAAGCTCACGATCAAAAAACTCACAATTGGTTGGATTCAATAGAATGAACGAACCATTGGGCAGGATCTGAATATTGGTTTGGCGTATATCACTTAGATAAACCCCTTCGCTGTGCAGGTGTCGTAGCCAGCTTCCGAGCAGGATAGCGGTTGGTTCATGACGATCAGCTGGGATATGGCTTAAGCTAACGCCGGGCACTTCAAGATAACGCAGCATGTACGCATTACGCTCTTCACAAATCGTAAATTCCTGCGGGGTAATGGTATAAAAACCGCGGAAGGTAAACAGCGAGCATTTATCCAGCATGCGCTTAAGTTCTTGGCGAGTGATATCAATCGCCAGGCTGGTTCGACGAGGAAAAATATTCAGCAATTGTCCATCAAAGGTCCGTACCAGCTTCGGCAAACCGTCTTGCCGAGTTAATATTTTGCCTGCGCTGATAGCTCCATCGTGCTGCTCAGTGCTGATGCTTTTTAACTTGGCTGGCTTCTGTTTATAAATGGTGCGCTGACCTTCCGGCAAGGTTTTAAAGCGACGATGAACCCAATAATATTGCTCAGGCGCCTGCATGATGCAGGCTTCAAGTATTTTATTGGCCATGGTGCAGTCAATGTCATCCTGTCCGGTGAATTCGATTTCAGGTAACACTTCAACAATCATTTTGCCTTTGGCATCTTTGTGATAACTAACCGGTAGTACAATCGCATTTCCCAGCTTGGTGATGCGCATGGGTGAATTAAGTGTCGCCATCGGATTGCCGAAGAAAGGTGCAAACACAGTAGCTTTACGACCCATATCCTGGTCTGGCATAAACCATAAATTCTTACCGGATTTCAACCACTTACCAATCGAGCGTATATCATTACGGCCCATGGTTTGAGTGCGATTATTGCGGCCTTTTTGAATGTGGTAATCCAGCGCGGGATTTTTGTTTGGCCGATAAAACGCAGCAAATTCCAGATAACGCGACATAATGGCACCGGACAACTCTAAGCTGGTGTTGTGATAGCCCAGAAAGAAAATACCGCGTCCAGTGGCCTGAGCTTTTTCGTAATGTTCAAGGCCGCGAATTTCATGATATTTTTCCAGCTTGCTGAAAGGTTTGTACCAGGCTAGAGCTAATTCAGCAAAACCTTCACCCAAAGCTAAAAAATGGTGTTTGCACATCTTCTGACGTTCAGAGTAGCTGGTATCAGAAAAGCAATACCGCAAATTAGCTTCAACAATCATGCGTCGGCTTTTTGCTCGGTATAATAAGCGCCCTAGCTGGCGTCCACAGCCAATTACAAACGGATAAGGAAGCATTGCGAACAGTTTCAGTAAGCCAAAGGCCAAGCCAATGAAGAAGGAGGATATTTTGCGCGGTTTTTTAGCCAAGGGATTCATATCATTGAAAAATTTTCTTCATTTTACCCGCAAAGCGACCGATTATAAAACTGCTGATTTTGTAAACAGCATTTCTCATGTAATACTAAGGCCTTTTTTAAAGTTGCCGACGAAATATGAAAAAGCATTTTATCTTACATGGGGCTATGTTTATGGCGCTTGGCGTAGCGCTCGGCGCTATGGGTTCGCATGCCTTGAGTTTAAACAGCGATATGCAAAGGCTATTTGAGCTCGGCGTTCAATACCAGATCTATCATGCTTTAGGTCTGCTTGCTGTAGGGTTGATGTCAGGCTATCTGGCAAACCGCAAGGGAGAGTTAGCTGGCTGGTTAATGTTTGCAGGCATTGTGGGGTTTAGTGGTGGCCTGTATTTTTACGCATTGACGGGTAATGAGCTAATCCGTAAAGTTATTCCTTTTGGCGGAAGTCTATTGATAATAAGCTGGCTGGTCTTCTTCTGGGCCGTCTTAGCCAGCAAGGTGAACAACAAGAATTAACACGCTCTAATCAACGAATGGGGTCAGTTGATGGTTAAGGAACAGCTTTTACAGCATCACCAGGATAACTTCTGGGATTGGTCGTGCGTGTTTTATGAAGCGACGCAGAGCAAATCTTTGTTGCTCAAATTGCAAGATAGCTATCAATTGAATGTCAATTATGTGCTGTTGGCTTTGTGGGCTGAGGAGCAGGGGATTGCCATGGATTCCGTCATCTGGAAAAAAGTCATGCGCGATGGCCTGCAGGCTGCTGACGCTGTTTCGGGGCTTCGAAACAGGCGTCGTAAGGCCAAACATCTGGGGCAGAAGGATGAGTACAAAAAATTATTAGCTCTTGAGCTAAAAGGCGAGAAACTGGTTCAACAACAAGCGGTTAAAAGCTTATTACCTTTTTGGCCCATTGTCCCAAACACCGTTGAACCAATGAGTAATTTACGGTTCTATATTCAAACTCAGGCACAGTCGCAAATTGAAGCGGATGAAGCCTTGCTGGAAGCTTCTGAACTAGGTGTAATAGTTCAAAAGTTACAGGTTTAGACCTCGCATTTTGCAGGCGTCTCCTGCACAATGCCTGTTTTTCAACCACTATTGGGGAAAATATCAGTGAAACAACAAATGATGAAGAAAACGACATTAGTATTGGCTCTAAGTGCGGCATTGGTCGCTTGTGAGCAGTCAGAGGACAAGAAAGAAAGCCCTTTACAGTCAGATGCAACTGAGCAAACCGCTGAGTTTAAAGGCGAATATGATAAAGCCGCTTATGCAATTGGAGTAAACTTCTCAAAGCAGATGGGCCAGAATTTTGAATCGCTTAAAGAGTACGGTGTTGAGATTGACCCTCAAATCGTAGCCGAAGGGATAAAAGATGGATTTGCGGGTAATGCCAAGTTGTCCGACGAAGAAGTGGATGCGCAAATGGATGCATTCCAAAGTAACTTGAACACTAAGATGGAAGAACATCAAGCTAAGCTAGAAGCCGAGGCGCAGCAAGAAGCTGAAGCGAATTTAGCTGAAGGTGCTGCCTACCGAGAAGAGTATGCTCAAAAAGAGGGTGTTGAAACCACTGAGTCCGGTTTGATGTATCGTGTAATTGAAGCGAGCGGTAGCGACCAAAGTCCGACTGCTAAAGATACCGTGAGAGTTCATTATCGTGGCACTTTCATTGATGGTAAAGAATTTGATAGTTCTTATGAGCGCAAACAACCAATCGACTTTCCTTTAGGTGGTGTGATTCCAGGTTGGACGGAAGGCGTTCAATTAATGAATGTCGGTGATAAATATGAGTTTGTGATCAAGCCTGAATTAGCTTATGGCGAAATGGATCGTGGCACTATTCCAGGTAATTCAACGCTCGTTTTTGAGGTGGAATTGCTTGATATCAACCCTACCGAGCCGGTTGCGGTCCCAGAGCCAACTGTCGAAGAGCAGGTTGAGGAGCAAGTAGAAGAAGTAGCTCAAGATGTAGAAAAGGCCGCTGAAGCGACTCAAGAGGCTGTTGAAG
>JAPHRL010000259.1 GCA_026195755.1 Kangiella sp.
AACTGGTTCGATTCTTAAGATCAGTTAATTGATCGACGGTTGCTAATCGACGTAACTCACGCTCCGCCTGTTTGCGGAAGGTTATATCAGAAAATACGCCCACATAGTTAATGATTTCACCATCATTATCACGCACTACATCAATATTGATCTCAATCGGGTAGGTGCTACCATCTTTTCGTTTAGCAATTAATTCTCCGTACCAAAACCCTCTATTGGCTAACTCCACACGTAACTCTTTAAATTCTCCATCGGTTATCTGGTGTAATGAACTTACTTTCATGAGTTTGCCCAAAACATCAGTCTCTTCAAAACCGGTAATTTTAGTAAATGCCTTATTAACTGCAATGTAGTGGAAGTGCTCATCCAAAATCCAGACGCCATCGGAAATATTATCAAAGGATTTCACGATCATCGTCAGCTGTTGTTCGGTATTTTTCAGCTCAGTGATATTTTTTAGAGTTCCGGCCATACGCAAAGGCTTTTGATTAGCATCACGACTGACTACCTTGCCGCGATCTAGCACCCATATCCATGCCCCCTGCCCATCACTGATTCGGTATGTGCTTTCATAGTGCAGCGATTTGTCGCTTAAATGCGAATTCAATGCCTGGCGAACATAGGGTAAATCATTCTGATGGATGTTCGAATTGGTCATTGAGTAACCACTACGAATGCCGTCTCTGGGAAAGTCATAGGGCCACTCGTTAGATAGATGCAAAGCACCCGATGGAATCTGCCAATCCCATAATTCATCACCGCTTCCCCACAGCGATAACTTTAAACGTTCCTCGCTTTGAGCTAACTGTAAAGCAGCCGTTCTGCGTTCACGCATTCGAGCCCAAATTAAATAAGAAAAGGCCAGAATGATCAGGCCAAAGACAAAACCATACAATGTGAAGGCAGACGGTGTTAACCAACCAGAGGTTTTTACATAAACCTGTAATTCTGCAGGGGCATCACTCCAGACACCGTCTTTATTTGAGGCCATGACCAGAAAGCGATAATCACCCGGCTGCAGATTGGTATAGGTCACGCGCCGGCTTTTAGAGTCTGTCTCCACCCACCTACTATCATACCCTTCGAGCATATAGCGGTAGCGATTGCTCTTTGGGTCAGCATAATTCAGGCCTGAAAACTCAAAACTGATACTGGTATCCTCTGGGAAGAAGGTCACTTTTTCAGCTAAATTGGCTGGCTTATTAAGCCGCTTTTTCCGTTCATCCGCCACCACAATAGGATTATTATTAATTAAAATCTCCGTAACGACTGGCGTTGGAGGAGCCAAATCAGGTTGATACGCCTGAGCCCGAAAATTAATGATCCCATTGATCCCCCCAAAATAGAGGTTTCCATGCCGGTCATAAGTGCTTGAGCCAGTATTAAACTCAAGAATCGGTTGGTCTTCAGCTAGAGTAAATTGGGTTAACGTTAAATCATTAGGCGATACCCTAAATAAACCACGACCAGTCCCAAGCCAGATATAATTATCTGGATCCATCTCCATGCTATAAACACTATCATGCAATCCCGAAGTTGCACTATTCAGTACTGCTGTACTCTGCCTGATCGGGTCGACCACGATCAAACCATTACCAAAAGTGCCAATCCATAGTCGCTGAAACTGATCGAGCTGCAAACTCAATACGACGTCTTTAGTCTCTTCAGGCAAGTCTCTGATTAACTGATCCAGCCCTTTAAAACTAGAGTCCTTAACATCAAATAGATACACTCCACTTTCAGTTCCTATCCAGAAATTAGTGCCGTCTTCTGCTGATATAATGGTATTGATACGATTGTTACGATGAAAATCTGCGTCGATCACCCGATAGCGCTTTACTTTATAATTCTGATCCAGTTGCCATAAACCTTCAGTAGTACCCAGCCAAAGATCGCCATTATGGTAGTGCGCCGTCAATAGCTCCCCAGTGTAACTTTCGTTCTCAAAGACGGGTTGTACAGCCTGCGTGCTTACATTAAGTATCCACACTGCATCAAAAGTGACCACCCAAACCTTACCTGAGCTAGCAGGCCCTATAAAATTTATACTTTTATTATCCAGTTCAGGCGGAGCAATAATTGCAATTCGCTTTAGCTCAAGTGGGTCGCGGGCATCCATTAAAGTAATGCCATGGCCATCACTTCCCACCAGCAACTTATCCTCTGCAGTGACATACATTGAAAACGTGGTATCCGCCACTAAGGAATCATTCGAGTTAGGCGAAAAATAATTATGATTAAAAAGAATTGTATTAGGGTTAATTTTATTCAGATAAGCTGAGGTGCCGACCCACAAAATACCGTTACTATCTGTATATAAACAGTTTATAGCATTGCTTGCTATAGAGCCTGGACGACCATAACGATAGTGATTCGAGCGCCCAGTACTACGATCAATTGAGTATAACCCCTCCTTGATTGTTCCAAGCCAGAGAAGGTTATCCTTATCAAAAAATACTGTGCTGGCTTGTAAATCGTTAGCCTGTAGCCCTAAATCTGAATATAAGATTGGCACAAAGGTATTCTGTTCAGGGCGATACTCAATAATCCCTTGTTGATACGATACCAGCCAGAGATTACCTTCAGGTGTTTCAGTAATCTCGCTAATTTCACCCAGCTGGCCACCCATTGTAGAATCAATAATATAGAACTGTTCGCTGGTTGGGTTAAACCGTGCCAACTCACCTCGCGTAGTCACCGCCCATACACGTTGCTCGCTATCCACATATATCTTACGAAGCTCACTGACAGTTGCAGTAATTCGTCTACTCAACATTATGGGATAGGTTTTAAAGCCATCAATCGCAGGATCGTAATAGGAAGGACCATTATAGGTTGCAACCCAAACCCCCCCCGTGTCATCTTTCGCCAGGCTGGTAACGAAATCGTTGGCCAGTGTAAAAGGTTCCAGTGGATTATGGTGAAAATTGATGATCTTGCCTGTTTGCTGTTGAAAAATATTGAGCCCATTTTCAGTAGCTATCCAAATATCACCGGTATCATCGACCATCAGGTCATGGATTGTAGTGTGCGAGAGGTTGCTGTTCTGTTTTTGGAATACTTTGATCTGATAGCCATCATACCTATTCAGGCCATCTTCGGTGCCAATCCATAAAAATCCCTGAGGATCTTCAACGATAGAAGTGATCACACTTTGTGATAACTGATCTTCTATACCAATAGCATCAACAAGCTGTTGGTTAGCTTGTGATTGTTGGCTAAAAAAAGTTATCCCTAATAAACAGAAAAGAAAAAGAAGTCGTGTCACTATTAATGGCCCTTCGCGACGTTATATACGCCTTTATGTGATCCTACCCAGCAGGCTGTCCTCTAGTTTCGGTTAAAACGCTCTAAAAATCAAAATTCTTACTCCCTGACAGTTGATTTTGCTTATATTATGATGGGAAATGGTCGCTTGACCTTCAATTCATTCAATTGATTTCAAACAGGGAGAATTATGAAAAAGATAGCCGTTATTTTATCAGGGTGTGGTGTATACGATGGTGCCGAGATTCATGAAAGCGTACTCACTTTATTAGCGCTTGAACAAAACGGCCTCGACTACCAATGTTTCGCGCCAGATATTCAACAAATGCATGTCATTAACCATTTAACGGGCGATGTCAGCGAAGGTGAATCACGCAATGTACTGATCGAAGCAGCGCGTATCGCACGTGGCAAGATCAAAGACTTAGCAGAAGCCGAAGCATCTGATTTTGATGCAGCGGTGCTACCTGGTGGATTTGGTGCTGCAAAAAACCTCTGTGATTTTGCAGTCAAAGGCAGCGATTGCACTGTAAACCCGGAGCTGGAGCGCTTTATAAAAGCCATGGCAGCGTCTAAAAAGCCGGTCGGCTTTATCTGTATTTCACCAGCCATGATCCCAAGACTGTATGGCGAAGGTAGCAAGCTAACGATTGGTAACGATAAAGACACCGCAGATGCAATTGAAGCCATGGGCGGTGTGCATTTGGCCTGTCCGGTTGAAGACATTGTTTATGATGAAGAACACAACTTGCTTTCAACACCCGCTTACATGCTAGCGGGAAGCGTTTCCGAGGCCGCCAGCGGTATCAACAAACTCGTTACAAAGCTGGTAAGCTTACTGAAATAGCTGGGCACTTCTATCTACCTTGTAGAAACTCTTGTATCGCATCCAATGACTCCAGGGCAGGGAAGCACTGGCGGCTGCGACAGCAGTAGGCCATCGCTTGTTTCTGTGCGGGATATTTTTCCGAAAATAACCCACTGTCTGCCTCAAGGCTAAACACCCAACGCTGGTTGTATTGGCCTGTGCTCAAATACTCTTGCCAGGCCACAGTCTGATGCAACTCGCCTCGTAACACCCACATTTCAGAACCTTTTTCATAGGCATTCAATAAACGCACCACTGATGGATACTGCAAAGCTGCTTTGAGGGCTTCTTCACTGGCGGCTTGTAAGCTTTTTTCAATAAATGCCTGCCAATCCATAGTGTCAGTCAGCTCACCAACCAACCATAACACCTCCAGAGCCTGACACGCGCTATTTGGCATCGCATCGTCACTCCAGCTTTTGTGGCGAGTAATCACCATCTCCGCATCATTGGCAGTATAGAAGAATCCACCATTTTTCTGGTCTGCAAACTTTGTCCATAGCACATCACACAAGTCGAGTAACCAATACCAACTCGCTTCATCAAAATCAAACGTTAACCTCATCAATATCGCTTTTGCCAGATAAGCATAATCGTCCAGAAAGGCCTGTTGATAAGCTTGATTTGCCCGATAACAGGCTTTTAATTCGGAGCCATCCCATACCGTTTGATACAAACCCTGCTGACAGTCTTTAGCTTGTTGCAAGATGTCATCATCGCCCAACTGGCGTGCAGCACTGAATAGCCCCTGCAGTAACAGTCCATTCCAGCTGGTTAACTGCTTATCATCAAGAAAAGGTAGTGGTCGCTGATCACGCTGTGCTTTCAATTGTTGACGCACTGATTCAATCAACAAGGGCAGCTGTTTTAGATGAACCCCACTTTGCTTCGATACTTCTTCCATCGAGCTACGGCAGACCAGATGCCAGCAGCCTTCAAAATTGGGCTTATCGGCTAAGCCATAATAGGCCTTTGCTACCTTTTGCTCAGACTCACTCAAGCTTTTGAGATGATCTAGCTGCCAAACATAATAAGCGCCTTCCTCACTATGTCCCTTTTCACCCATGCTATCGGCATCTAACGCTGAATAATAAGTCGCCTGCTCACTTTGCATTTGCTCGGATAGCCAGCAAAGGCTTTGTTTTACACGCTGAATCCAATCACCTTTCGCATAGTAATGTCCCGCTTCCGCCATCAGCTTGATTAACTGCCCATTGTCATAAAGCATTTTCTCGAAATGGGGAATATCCCAATACTCATCGACACAATAACGAAAGAATCCGCCGCCAATATGGTCATACAGACCATAGTTGGCAAAGGCCTGCAGCGTTTTAGACAGATGCTCACTTAAAGCCGTTTGCTCGTTGCTTTCATCTATGACCAGCTCAAAGGCAGTCTGCCAAATAGAAGCCTGTGGGAACTTAGGCGCACCTTTCAAACCACCAAAATCATCATCCGAACGTTTTAACACTTCTTCTATAAATGCCTGATTGAGTGACCTCGAACTAGTGTTAGGTTTTTCATCAGATGTCTGACTGGAAGATCCTGATACAAAGCGTAACGCCTCTTGTAACTGACCGTTTTGTTGCTTAATTTCATCTCGCTTTTCAGTAAAGACGCCTGCAATATTGTTGAGCAAATCTCTAAATGCAGGCATGCCATACTTAGGCTGCCTTGGGAAATAAGTGCCACTAAAAAATGGGGTCAGAGTTTGTGGATCTAAGAAAATGGTTAATGGCCAACCGCCCGCTTGGCGGTTCAAAAGCTGGTGAGCGAGCTGGTATGTTTTATCTAAGTCCGGGCGCTCCTCACGATCCAGTTTAATATTGATGAAAAGTTGATTCATCACTTCCGCAGTTGGAATATCTTCGAAAGACTCATGCGCCATCACATGGCACCAGTGACAGGATGAATAGCCCACCGACAACAAAATTGGCTTATCCAGCCGCCGAGCAATCTCCAGCGTTTCCGGACTCCACTGCTGCCAATGCACTGGATTATCTTTATGTTGCTGCAAATAAGGGCTAGTTGCATCCTGCAAATTATTCCTGTTCGCTGATTGTTGTACCATAAAGTTATTTATGCCATACCGTAAAGTTGCTTGAACTGAACCTCAAAGCATGGCACTTTTAACCTCACTTCTGCAACTACTTATGCCCAAGTTTGAGGTTTGCTCATGGCCCTGTCCTTTTTGCCACTGCTCGACTGGATTGCGCTAATCTGGTTCTTATTTTGCTGGGTTGGCTATACTCAATATGCACGATTCCAACATGGAAAACGTCCAACCATTGCCAATCAACTCGCTGCTAATCGAGAGCTGTGGATTAAAAAAATGGTCGCCCGGGATGTGAAAATTGCCGATGTTACCAGCTTGGGGATTTTGCAGCGCAACGTGACCTTTTTTGCTTCGACCACAATTTTTATCATTGCGGGCTTACTGACCGTGTTGGGTTCTACCGAAAAAGCTATCCATCTGCTGTCCGCCTTACCCTGGATTGAAATTGCTTCGCGTGCGGCTTGGGAAGTTAAAATTATCCTACTCGTTATCTGCTTTGCTTATGCCTTTTTTAAGTTCACCTGGTCAATGCGTCAATACAACTTTGCAGTCGTTCTCTTTGGGGCTGCGCCAGACAAGGGCTGTGATGAGAAGGAACACGAACTCTTCATCAAGCACACCAACTGGCTACTCAGTCGCGCTTCCAATTCGTTTAACTACGGCCTGCGCGCCTATACCTTCGCCATTGCCGTACTAGCCTGGTTCTTTAACTCCTGGATTTTTATCTTATGCGCCAGCATCGTGGTACTGGTTTTATATCGTCGCGAATGCCGATCAGCGACCTTAGCGGCTCTTTACAATACCAGCCATCAAAGCAGTGAAAAGCCCCTGCCGGATTATTGGGGATGATTTTTACTGACTCGTGCTCAGACATGCTCTAATATTCCCCTTTTGAATGAGCTGAGTAGTAGCTAAGACATAGCAATTCAAAACAGGAAGTTTTGAATAGTAAAATTCGGGCAAGTGACCTAAGGGAATACCTTTAGGTAGATGGAACGTATTTTACGGTACCCAAGGGGGCAGACCCTGCGTAAAGTGGCTTGGCGGAGACGAAGGGAGTTAAGCGAAGCGAAACCTCAATCACGGGGTGGTCTTCTTTTGGTTACTTTTCTTGACCACTCAAGAAAAGTAACTCGCCGAGGGGCGAAACTATACTTACTAGTATACTACTCAGATAGAGCAGCATTTAGCTGCCTAGCGACATAACGCAAACCCATATTCATGCAATGAATATGCCAAATTCACTACAACGACTTCAAATACCGTAACACTTCAGCAAAACGCTCGATTGTCATAGTATGATTGGCATCAGTTGCAAACTGACCTTTAATGACCACAGTTGGTGCGTATTGGATTCGATACTTTGCTGCCAAGCCTTCGGCTCTTTGAACTTGCCGATACAGTTCTTTGTTTTCGAGTAACTCTGTCAAATCTTTTTCATCAACACCCATGGTTAAAAGCTCTTCCTGCATCGCATTAAAGTCAGTGACATCAATCGTTCCCGCGTCAATTTTGGCGATCATGTCAGATTTTTGTTGCTCACTGAGCTCCAATAATTCCATGGTGTAGTGTAATTTTGCGGCTGCTCTCCACTCAGGGCGGGCGATCAATGGGATATATTCGAGCGCCTCCAGCTCGCCTGCTAACTCCTGTTCCAACTTACGGCATGAAGTACAACCCAACCAACTAAAATATATATTATCCTGAGTATTGAGCTGACTTTGCTCTGGCAGAGTAATTCTCCAGTAATCTTGACCTTGCTCAATGGCAATCGCATTATTCGTATTAGCTATTAGTCCAAACATAGCGGTAAAAACGATAAATATATGTTTCATAATTCTTCTCGAGATAATGGATAGATACTTCATGCTGACAACGGTTTATCAACAATGTGCCATAAAAAAAGGCGACAACTGTCGCCTTTTTTACCCTGATTTAACAGGTCATTGCAACTTTATCAGGTCAAAATTAGTGAAGACCCAACATAAAGTGTGCAACAGCTTCAATTTGCTGCTCTGACATGCGATTAGCAATATCACGCATCACTGCATTATCATCATTGGCACGTTTGGCCCAGGCAAATGCTTTCAACTGTTTAATTGTATACTCCGGATGCTGGCCTGATACTGCTGGATATCCCGCTAAGTCAAGACCTTGGCCTGTTGCACCATGACAAGCGGCACATGCTGCTACACCACGTTCGGCATCGCCCTGGAAGTATATTTTCTTACCCATCTCTAGAAATTCTTTCTTTACTGCACCTAGCTGCGTTTCCTGTGCCGCATAGTAAGCAGCCAAATCAGCAATATCCTGATCACTCAAATTAGCAACCATAGGTGCCATTGACGGGTCATAACGGCCTTGCGACTGATCTTTTGCACCAGCCTGGAAATCTTTAATTTGTTTTATCAAGTATTTTGCGTTTTGACCTGCTAATTTTGGCCACATCGCATTAGCGCTATTACCGTCCTGGCCATGGCAGGCGGCACACGTAGCAGCCAGTTCCGCACCTTTGGCGGCATCACCTTCCTGCGCAGAAGCAGTAGCACCGAATAAGAATAATGCAATAATTGCTAACTTTTTCATCAGGTTACCCGTATAGTTCTGTTAAAAGGCCATTGCTGAAACGCAATGGCAAAGAATTCGAAAAAAGTTCGATGAATTATAGGGAACTAACCAGTAAAATGCCAATATCTCTTATAAAAAATACCTCTTTATGAATTATCAAATAGCTAAATTCCTACTTGGCGCAGCTAAACTTTCTCAACTACCGCCGGACGAAGGGGTTGAAGTTGCCTTTGCTGGCCGCTCCAATGCCGGGAAATCAAGCGCACTCAACACCCTGACTCAACAGAAGAGCCTTGCTCGAACCAGTAAAACTCCCGGACGCACTCAGTTAATTAATGTTTTCACATTAGATGAAGACCGTCGCCTGATTGATCTACCTGGTTATGGTTATGCCAAAGTCCCCGAGGCCATGAAGTTACAATGGCAGGCAGAGCTGTCTCGTTATCTGCAACAACGCAAATGCCTACGTGGCCTGGTCTTATTGATGGATATCCGTCATTTCCTAAAAGACAGTGATCAGGAAATGTTAGTGTGGGCGGCAGAAGTTGGTCTGCCGGTGCATTGCTTACTCAGTAAATCGGACAAACTCAGCCAGGGAGCCAAATCTAAAGCAGTCCTGCAATGCAAAAAAGCAGTTTCAGAACTCCATCCCAATGCTACGGTTCAAGCGTTTTCATCTCTAAAGCGTATGGGCCTCGATCAACTGTATACCGTACTCGATCAATGGTATGACATTCCGACTGATATAGAATCACCCAACGAGCTAGACTAACTTCAAGGCTCAGCCTCATCGATAATGCCTTCTTATATTCGTGTAGCTTTAGTGTTAATGCTGCTTTGTTTTGCAAAGCACTGCGCCCTTCGCTAGGATCATGTCAATAAGCATTTGATCATCCTAGCGAGGAAGCCCATGACCATCCGTATCATTGCAATTATGCTGTTCTTTTTCAGCACAACCATTTTTGCTTCAGAGCAAAATAAACCCCAGGATCAGCCAGCAAAAACCAATGCTACCAGTACCCAGTATCCTCCATTGATAGAACGTTATATTCTCGATGAGCTAAAAAGTATTCGTCAGGATCAGCAGGCATTCAGAGCAGAAGTGGAACACAAAGTAGCGAATGCACGACTGGATGTTTCTGACCGCGCGATTCGTTACACCACCGATACGCTCAACAATGTCTTTATTATTATTACTACCGCAGCATCACTATTAGTCTTAATGGGCTGGCGCTCATTGCGCGATGTACGCAGCAAGCTTAACGAAGTGGTCGAAACTAAAATCACCGAACTAACCAGCAAATATGAACTTCGCTTAAAAGATCTGGAAGATAAACTCAAACGTCGTTCACAGGAAATCATCGAGGCACAGGAGGACATTTCCAAAGCCAATGAAATCCACTCAATCTGGATGCGCGCTGCACTTGAAACCAATATGCATCAAAAGATCAAAATGTACGATGAATTGCTGGCGATTAACCCAACCGATATTGAAGCGCTAATTTATAAGGCCGATGCAGCCTTTGAACTGGGTGACTACGAGTGGGCCTTCAGTCTCGCTAACCGTGCTATCGACCAAGATGAAGAATACGGCCTTGCCTACTGGCAGAGAGCATGCGCCAACGCCGCCAACGGAGCTCTTCAAGAAGCTATTAGCGATATTAAAATTGCCGTAGAAAAAGCGCCTAAGCTAGCCGAAGAAATTGATCGAGAACCTGCCTTTGAACCTCTGCATGACATGGATGAGTTTAAAGAATTGACGGCTTAATCAATTTTTACAAGCAAAAAAAAGGGGTGGCCTGAGGGAACTAGGTACCACCCCAAATGCGCAATTCAGCTTGGGGGGGCCGAATTGCAAATCCCGCTGGAAGGAGGGAGTCGCGGGGAGCGCATTCGTTGCGCTCAGTTTAATAGACATTGATTTGGTGAGTTTGTTGCAAGAAAAGTGTCAGCTTTTGTAAAGACTGGTAAGAAATGTGAACCGGCTAACGATAGTAATTTTAAGACTAAAAATGACTCACAGCTTCGATCGCTAGCGGTTCACATTTTTCGATGGTTTTACAGCTTTTGAAGCTTTAAATTTAATGTGCCTCATCCCAATTATCACCAACTCCCACATCAGCAATCAAAGGTACTGAGAGCTCAGCCACACTTTGCATCAGTTTCGGGATTTCTTTTTGCGCCAGTTCGAGTTTGTCTTCTTCAACCTCAAACACCAGTTCATCGTGAACCTGCATGATCATCTTGATGCCTTTAACATCCTTGAGCCATTTATCCACTTCCAGCATCGCCAACTTGATGATATCAGCAGCACTGCCCTGCATGGGCGCATTAATCGCCGTGCGTTCGGCCGCTTTTCGGCGCATACCGTTTTTAGAATGTATCTCCGGTAAATATAAGCGACGGCCGTAAAGTGTTTCCACATAGCCCAAATCTGCAGCCTTTTCTTTGGTGGAG
>JAPHRL010000274.1 GCA_026195755.1 Kangiella sp.
AGATTCTGGATGCGCAGGATCAGCTGCGGGTTATCAAGCGGGTCATGAAAGAGCTCAACCTGGATGATAACGAATGGCCGCCGAAGCAGGCACAGTGGTTCATCAATGCCAAGAAAGATGACGGCTTGCGCGCGGGTGATATCCATCATCATGGCGATTTCTTTGTCAGCACTATGGTCAAGGTCTACTACGCTTACGAAGAAGCCTGTAAAAGAGGCGGACTGGTTGATTTCAACGAACTGCTGCTTCGAGCCTATGAGCTTTGGGCCAATAATCCTCATTTATTAAAGCACTATCAGGATCGCTTCCAGCATATTCTGGTGGACGAGTTCCAGGACACCAACGCCATCCAGTACGCCTGGATTCGTCTGCTGTGCAACGATAACAACCGCATTACTATTGTTGGTGACGACGATCAGTCGATTTATGGCTGGCGCGGGGCGCGGATTGAGAATATTCAGCAGTTCGAAAAAGATTTCCCAGACTGCAAGGTTTCTCGCCTTGAGCAAAATTATCGTTCTACATCGACTATTCTGAAAGCTGCCAATGCCGTGATTGCCAACAATCAGGATCGCATGGGCAAGAGTCTTTGGACTGAGGGTAACCAAGGCGACCCGATTATTTTGTACTCGGCTTTTAATGAACAGGAAGAAGCACGTTTCATTGCCGCGCGAATCGAAGATTGGATTCAGCAGGGCAATAGTTACGACGATATTGCGATTCTCTACCGCAGCAATGCTCAGTCGCGGATTATTGAAGATGCGATGATTCAAAAAGGTATTCCTTATCGAATCTATGGCGGTTTTCGCTTCTTCGAACGAGCTGAGATTAAAGATACCTTGGCTTATATGCGCCTAATGGCCAATCGCGATGACGATACCTCTTTTGAGCGAGTGGTTAATCAACCGGCACGCGGTCTTGGCGAAAAGTCGGTGGATTTGATTCGCGCACAAGCTCGTGAGGAGCAAACCTCGTTATGGCAGGCGGCCAATAAGATGGTGGTTGAGCAGTTGTTGCCGCCGCGCGCACGAACGGCCATGTCGAGTTTTTTGCATTTGATCAATGAATTGGAGTCCAGTACTTCGGAATTGGATCTGTGGGAACAGACCGATATTGTCATTGAGCATTCTGGTTTACTGGATATGTACAGCAAGGAAAAAGGCGAGAAAGGTCAGGCGCGCAAAGAGAACTTGCAGGAACTGGTCAATGCTACTCGCGAGTTTGATCCGGATGAAGTAGTGCCTGATGAGCTGCCCGATATGTCACCACTACAGGCTTTTATTGCCCATGCCACTTTAGAAGCGGGCGAGACGCAGGCTGATGAATATCAGGAGTCGGTGCAACTGATGACGCTGCATTCGGCTAAAGGACTCGAATTCCCACTGGTGTTTATCGCTGGAGCCGAAGAAAAACTGTTCCCGCATCAGATGTCAGTGGATGAGCCTGGTGGTCTGGAAGAAGAAAGACGGCTCGCTTATGTAGGCATTACTCGCGCCATGAAGCAGCTCTATTTAACATTTGCCGAGAAACGGCGAATCTTTGGTCGTGAAACCTATCCGCAACAATCACGTTTCATTCGTGAAATCCCCGATGAACTGTTAACCGAGGTTCGCTTGAATACGCAGGTTCAGCGCCCAGTCTTTAACCGCTCAGCCAAATCCCCCATTAAGCGCAAAGGTCCAGAAGGTTTTTATCTTGGCCAACTGGTCAAGCATCCGAAGTTTGGAACCGGCATTATCATCAATTATGAGGGCGAAGGCCCACAGGCATCGGTGCAGATTAACTTTGAGAAGGAAGGCCTAAAGAAACTGATGTTGGCCTACGCCAAACTAGAACCCGTTAACTAGTCACTTGATTAGCAAAACTAATGCAATAGTTTCAGTAAATCAAACATGCTTCATCAATTAATGTCGGTGTTCTTTACACTTTTTATGATACTTATTGATACATTCTTCATACGTTTGTATACATTAAGGATTATTTTAACTAATTTAACGAATTAGCTAGATTGTTCCTTGACGACATTAAAACCGCTTTGCTTTAATCGGACGCACTTTGTTTGCTAAGAGTCGATCGTCAGATCGGGAATTTTTTGCAAATGATTAAGTTATCGTTATTTAGATAATGTAAATAATGATGAAAAGAGTTATCCAGACAAGGGGTAGGTATAATGTCTTTTAAAGTAAAGATGGCTTGCGCGGCCACATTATTAGCGCTTGGTTCAGCGGCACACGCTGAACGCGTGATCGTGTCTTACGACAGCAACGGTCAAGGC
>JAPHRL010000059.1 GCA_026195755.1 Kangiella sp.
AGCTACAGGCTGCCAGTACTTTAGGTGCCTGCTTGGCGGCTTTGATGATGACTTGAGTGTCAGTGCCGGTAAAGCCTAAACGACGCAGCGTAGCGACGTCTGGGCGCTCCATTGGCGCTATTACGCCTTGCTTTAGACCTAAGTCATGCAGAGCCTTCATCTTTTGTAGGCCCTGTTTGGCCG
This sequence comes from Kangiella sp., assembly GCA_026195755.1. GTDB lineage: Bacteria > Pseudomonadota > Gammaproteobacteria > Enterobacterales > Kangiellaceae > Kangiella. The sequence goes on from JAPHRL010000059.1 coordinate 184, forward strand.
CCTCTTTGGGTTTAGCGATTAGATTAGAATTTGAAGTTGAGGCGACATTACCCACCGATAAACCAGCATAGTTATGGGTTGGGCCAACCAGTCCATCAAAATTAAATTCGTATGCCATATTTTTATTGGTGCTCATTATAGAGTTACTCCAGGCGTTAACGTTTCCGGCATGACACATTCAGGATTTTCAATCGAAGCTACCGGGAACGCGCAGTAGTCCGCAGCATAATAAGCGCTAGGACGATGATTACCCGAGTTACCGATACCGCCAAATGGCGCGGCGCTTGATGCACCGGTTAATTGGTTATTCCAGTTAACGATACCGGCACGAATGCGACGATAGAATGTGTCGTACTGTGTTTGGTCATCGCTGAATAAACCGGCTGATAGACCGAAGCGCGTATTATTGGCTTCGGCAATCGCACTTTCGAAATCGTCGTAGCGATAGACTTGAAGTATCGGGCCGAAGAACTCCTCATCTTCATGCACAACATCAGTGACATCCAACAATGCCGGACTGACAAAGCCTGTGCCTGGTTTTAAGTGTTCCATTTTGACTAAGGCCTTTGCCCCTTTGTCGAGCATGTTTTGTTGCGCGCGGACTAAATCTTTGGCGGCTTTTTCTGACACTACAGGGCCCATAAATGGTTTATTCTCATCATTGTAATGACTAACCCGAATGTGATTAACCGCTTCTGTGAGCATCTCGATAAACTGATCGCCTTGTCCAGTTTTTGGCACGAATAAACGACGGGCGCAGGTACAGCGTTGTCCAGCAGAAATGTAGGCCGATTGAATGGTGTGGTAAACCGCAGCTTTTAAGTCTTTAACATCCCCCAGAATGAGTGGATTGTTACCACCCATCTCCAAAGCTAAAACCTTGCCTGGCTGGCCACCTAACTGTTTATGCAATAAGTTGCCTACGGTTTCGCTACCAGTAAATAGAAGACCATCGATATGCTTACTGCTGGCTAGTGCTATTCCTGTATTTACTTCACCTTGCACCAAGTTTAAAACACCTTCCGGTAAGCCTGCTTTTTGCCATAACTTGACGGTTAGCTCGGCAACTGCTGGGGTTAACTCACTTGGTTTAAATACAATAGTGTTACCAGCAATCAGCGCTGGAACAATGTGGCCATTCGGTAAATGGCCTGGGAAATTATAGGGGCCAAAGACTGCTAAAACACCGTGAGGTTTATGGCGAGTAGCAGCGATACCAGCGCCCATTTCAGCTTCTTTAACACCAGTACGCTCATGATAGGCGCGAATCGAAATATCAATTTTACCGGCCATAGCGCCAGCTTCAGTTAAAGTTTCCCAATAAGGTTTGCCGGTTTCCTGAGCAATCAGTTCAGCCAATTGTTCTTTATGATCTTTTAATTGCTGCTCAAAGTTTTTAATGATTTCTATTCGCTGCTCAAGGGTTTGTTGGCTCCAATCCCAACCGGCTTTTTGTGCTGCTGCAATGGCTTTATCCACTTGCCCTTCAGTCGCAGCGTTAGCTTGCCAGATCACCTCACCATTGGCGGGGTTAATTGAGCTAAAGCTGTCGCCCTGACCAGCGATCCATTGATTGTTGATCATTAAATTCTTATGAGACATATCTTAAGACACCTCTTGAGACTGAGTAAAACTGCTATGAATGGGTTTAACGTTTATTGCGTAAGCTTGCTGCACGTACCGTGTCGCCTTCTTTGACTTCTAGTCGGTCGAGAACATCCTGACTGACGATAAGTTCATCGGTATCAATGCGTGTGTCGAAAACCGTTGTTCTGAACTCTTGAAGGCGACGATTACTGATCATGATAGCTTCAGTGTCGCCTTCCGGCTCTCCAACTTTAATCGGAACCAGGCGACTGGCTCGATAGGTCTTAATTTGATCTTTTGGTACTTCAATAGTGGGGCCGGCATCAAAAATATCGACATAATTTTGATAGCGGAAGCCTTCACGTTTTAACATGGCTAATGCGGGCCGAGTATCTGGATGTACTTGACCAATCACCTGTCTGGCATCACCCGACAGCATATCCACATAAATCGGATGTTGCGGCATAAGCTCAGCAATAAATTGATTACTACCTAAGCCACTGATGGCATCAGCTTTGGCAAAATCCATGGTGAAAAAACGACGGCCTAGAGATTCCCAGAACGGTGAGAGACCTTGCTCATCACTAAAGCCACGCATCTCGGCAATGACTTTATCAGCAAAGCGCTGAGGAAAATCTGCCATGAACAGAAAGCGAGACTTGGCTAACAGACGACCATTGATACCACCGCGGTAGTCTGGGGAAAGGTAGAGGGTGGCAATTTCTGTGGTGCCAGTGTAGTCGTTACACAAGACCAGGATTTTGTGTTTGTTATAGATACCCAAATCGCGACTGGTGTTGACTACAGTGCTTAATTTATAGGTATAAAAGGCTTCGTCCATACCGACGGCTGCCACTAACGCACAAGTACCGACGACCTTGCCGGTCACGTCATCTTCAAGCACAAAAAAATAATATTCAGGCCCAGGCTCAACAATATCGCGGCTAAATGCATCCACTGAGTTCTTAATCTTGTCCTCGATACGAACCGGGTCATTGGGCAATGTTGTCAGGCCGGTTCCGGCGCTGGCAGCCAATGCCAAAATGTCTTGTAAATCAGTATGTTGAGCTGGTCTGATAACCATGATTGAAAGTCCTGAATTCTTGAAAATGTATCTTTAACTAGTGACACTCGCGTCTAAGCGGTTGATGATAATAGGAAATCTCACCACAGAAAGGAAGTGTCAGATTGTAATATAAGAGACTTGTACGACCTGTCAGCCCTTTGAAATCAAGTAAAAATTGAGTTAAAGACAGGTGTAGGGGTGGAATTTTAGCAGAAAAAAGGACATGATACCGACCTATTTCAATCGACTCATATTTGCAGGGATCCTGGGAATTGAACCAATAAGGTCAAGAGATCCAAGCCCTGTTACAAGCTAAGGTGTTTTATGTCTGATAAATCTGCACATTCAAATTATACTCGCGCGACCTTTGATGAGGTGATGGTGCCTAACTACAACCCAGCGACTATCATTCCGGAGCGTGGCGATGGTTCGCGTGTCTGGGATCAAGACGGTAATGATTATGTGGATTTTGCTGGTGGTATTGCGGTAACCGCTTTGGGTCATAATCATCCTGCGTTAGTTAAAGCACTTAAAGACCAGGCCGATAAGATTTGGCATTTGAGTAATGTTTTCACCAACAAACCAGCGTTGGAACTGGCAGACAAACTGACCAAAGCAACCTTTGCCGATAAAGTCTTTTTTGCTAATTCGGGCGGCGAAGCCAACGAAGCGGCATTTAAATTAGTACGTAAATACGCGCATGACAACTTTGGCCCAGAAAAAAGCGAAATCATTTCATTCAAACAGTCCTTCCATGGCCGTACCTTATTTACCGTCTGTGTCGGCGGTCAACCGAAATACACCGAAGGCTTTGAGCCACTACCAGGCGGTATTTCACATGCGGAATACAACAACCTGCAATCGTTAGAAGCGATTATTTCAGACAAAACCTGTGCGGTTGTGATGGAGCCAGTGCAAGGCGAGGGCGGTATCGTCCCAGCAACGGCTGAGTTCGTTAAAGGTGTGCGTGCGCTGTGCGACAAACACAATGCATTGCTAGTGTTTGATGAAGTGCAAACCGGCGTGGGTCGTACGGGTCAGTTGTATGCTTACATGGGCATGGGTGTGACTCCAGACATTCTTACTACCGCTAAAGCAATGGGTGGCGGCTTCCCAATTGGCGCCATGCTTACTACTGATAAAATTGCAGCCAGTTTTGTGCCGGGTACACACGGCAGTACTTACGGCGGTAACCCGTTAGGTTGTGCCGTATCCAATGCGGTATTCGACACCATTAACACACCTGAAATGTTGCAATCAGTGCTCGATAAATCAGCCAAAATCGTTGCCCGCCTGGAAGAAATCGGCAAGAAATACGACGTCTTCTCAAGCGTCCGTGGCCGCGGTTTATTACTCGGCGCGGTGCTTAATGAAAAATGGCAAGGAAAAGCCCGCCAATTCATCGAAGCCGGTTGGCAGCATGGTGTCATGGTCTTAGTAGCAGGCATGAACGTAGTACGTTTAGCGCCAGCACTGAACATCACCGACGAAGAAATTGAAGATGGTCTAAACCGGTTTGAAAAAGCAGTCGCCTCAATTGCTTAATTAAAAAGCTCTATAGACAAATCTCTAAAGAAAAAGCCCCGAATAAGACGGGGTTTTTTTGTGGAAGATGGTTTAATGTTCTGATTTCTGTCATCCCGCGGCTAGACCGCGGGATCCAGTGACTTTCTTGATTTTAGGTTGCAAACCCTAATGTGTTACTTTGAGACTGATAGTCTGTTGCTTCAAGTAGTGAGATGTACTATTGGCATGTCCTTTTCTTATTCGATATTGCCTTTGCTTTTGTATTTCATTCCAATAATCGAATCCCAGTCTTATCAGAGAGTAAGTAAGTGTTTTGGATTACCTCCCCATTTTCGATGTCACTTTTAATAAAGCCTATTAGGCCATACTCATTCGAATGCAATAGCAATACAAAATTTCCATTGGGTTTAGTGTGAGCATTTCTAATAAGAATTTGCTTAGATGTAATTTTTTTTCCAAAGATGCTCACAGTTACTTCGTCCAGAACAGTGAACTTTGTGCTTTCATAAACCCACTCCCCATCTAAACCTGAGGACTCCTTGTTCTTAGCAAAAATGAATAATCCATAAGAAGTGCACTGCCATACTTCGTCACTGCAATCGATGAAATTAAGCTCTACATGACCCAATGCAACTATTTCCGAATCAATATCAAAAACTATATGGTCCGACTGAGAATAAAAGTTACCTTCGAAGTATTCTGCATCTACTACATTTGTGTAAGTAAAACGTTTCTCGTGATGGTAGGCGCAAGCATTCGTAAAAATAGCTGTAATTAGAATTATTAGTGTTCTCATTTTACGATCTCTGTAATTATCCATTAGTATAGAAATACTGTCATTTTTACAATGCTATCAGTAACATACTGAGTAGTCAGTATGTTTCGGTTTCCAGTCTTCTTTAAGTATCCGGGGCAATAGTAACTTTAATAACTTGATCCCGATCAATAAAAAGCAAACTGATGAGTTGCTGGGTTGTAACCATTGATCCAGGTCAAGCTTTCATATCGTGGGTGGATTATCTTTGTTGCGTCTTAAACAAAGAAGGAATTCACCATGAAACAACTTATCAAATCAGCAACTGCGGTAGCGGTTGGCGCGGTATTATCTTTAACTGCTGTTGATGCGTTTGCACACAAAGAAGGCGATTTCATTTTGCGCCTCGGTGCGGCTCATGTTAGCCCTAATGATGACAGCTCTAATGTGTTGGGTGCTAATGATGGCGTTACCGTTGACTCAGCAACTGGAGTCGGCTTTAGTGGCACCTGGATGCTAAGCGATAATTGGGGTTTGGAAGTTTTAGCGGCTTTGCCATTCAAGCATGATATCAATGGTTCTGGCGATTTAGCGGGTCTGCCGATTGGTGAAACTAAACACTTACCACCTACTGTTTCGTTCCAGTATTATCCAGAGTTTGGCACTGATGATTTTAGTCCTTATTTTGGTCTTGGTGTTAACTACACTAAATTCTTTGATGAAAAAGCCTCGCCAGAGCTTAAAGCGGCATTAAGCACCAATGATGTTCAGCTTGAGCTTGATGATTCATTTGGTCTGGCAGGACAAGTAGGCGCCGATTGGAAAATCAGCGACAACTTCTACTTCAACACAGCAGTCTGGTATATCGATATTGATACTGAAGCTGATGTTAAAGTGAATGGTGCAGTAGCAACGACTGTTGATGTACAGATTAATCCATGGGTTGCTATGGTGGGTTTTGCCTGGCGGTTCTAGCACCCAAGGGGTAGAACCTTTGCCAATATTAGTTGAGAGTGGAATGCCGGTTTGACTTTGTGTCAGCCGGCATTTTTTTATACGTCATACCGTGATTTAACCACG
>JAPHRL010000066.1 GCA_026195755.1 Kangiella sp.
GGTGTTAATTCTGGCTTTATGATTGCCCAGGTGACGGCAGCGGCGCTTGCCTCAGAAAATAAAAGCCTCGCGCATCCAGCATCAGTTGATAGCTTACCCACTTCAGCTAACCAAGAAGACCATGTCTCAATGGCTACTTTTGCGGCACGACGTTTACGTGATATGAACTTCAATACCGCTGGAGTCATTGCCGTTGAGCTGCTCTCCGCTGCTCAAGGTATTGACTTTAGAGCACCACTCAAAACCTCGCCTCGCTTGCAAAGGGCCTATGACGCTATCCGTGAAAAAGTTTCTTATTATGAAAAGGATCGTCACTTTGGTCCAGATATTGAAGCTATTAAAACGCTCATTGATCAAGGTATTTTTAATGAGATGGTTGGTGAGTTGGAATTACCAAGCTTGCAAAAGTAAATCCAGTAACAGAAATGCAAAAGGCGCTCAGTTAAGAGCGCCGTTTTGCTCTGCTTTACTATCGCTATGTTAGTAAACTGGTGGGACTATCTATATTCTTATATACAAACCTATTGTTATATAGGTTACTCGCTGAAGGTCGCTAATCCTAATGAAACTTCAGCAATTCTACGTCGAGCCTGACTCAAATACTTAGCAAACTTCTTGTTCTGTTTTAACTGACTGAATTCTTTGGCTTCATAAAGCTCCTTCACTTGAAGTTTTTGCTCAGAATATTCATCTGGCAAGTAATCAACCCCAACTCTACACCACGCCATTCCTTTTAGACGTAAATCTTCTGGATGACCCTTTCCTTGTACAAACTTGCAAATAGAAGTGATTTGATCCGCCATTTGCGCATCAATTTTGAGCACATTTGCTTGTGCAGTAAGTGATACAGAAAGGATCACTCCTAACAATGAAAGTGAGTGTTTCATACGGACTCTGCTATATGGTTTTCAGCCCGTTTAACTTAATAATTAACGAGCCTAGGTTATTGTTCTAAAACTACTTTATAGTTGACTTCGACTTCATGCTGTACCCAGTCAGGATTCTTCCAAGCACCAAGTCCAAGCTTAAAATCGAGCCTGTTTAATGTATAATTTCCTGACAACTCTATCAAGCGACCCCGTTCCATATAATTCATGAACAGGGTCACAGGTTGTTCAATTCCTTTGATAGTCAGATTGCCTTGCACCCTATATTTTCCGTCACTTTCTGCTTCAATTTTGTTGCTATAAAATATGCCTTGAGGGGTGTTTTCGATATCAAACCAATTGCTTTTTTTGAGCATCCCATCACGCTTTTCACTACCACTTTGAACACTGGCCAAATCCACCTCAACGCGAATCGAGCTAGCAGACAAATTACCTTTATCAAATGCTATCGTTGGCGTAAAAACTTGGAATTCACCATTAAAATCTGTCTTCTTATTCTGAACACCACTGAACTTGATATAACTCTCACTGGCTTTAACTGCAAATGGCTCACTTGCAGAAATGCTGTTTACGACAAAAGCACTAGAAAATACCAATACAAGCATTGCTAATCTGTTGAGAAACACCATAACACCTCTACATAAATACATTAGTTGGCCGTATTAACCCTTTTCAGTTAATCTGGCGTTTATATGGACACGATTACAACATAAGGTTATGAGTATGAAAATAACGTCAACCACAAAGTCGCTATTCATCAAGAGAATAGTACCAACGGTTATAGCGCTTACCCTATTGGGCTGTAATTCCAATGCCAGCGCTGAAGAGCAAGATGCAGTCACCATTTACAGCAGCGCTCAACCTGGTGCCATTGACCCAGACTTGTATCGTCCTATACCTGGCCAAAATCGAGGGCAGTACACGATCCCTGGATACGGTGTTGTTAAATCAACTCGTAACTATGAACTCAACAAAGGTCAGAATAAGCTACAGGTCACAGATGTAGCTGCCTATATAGATCCTACCACCGTCTCAATTCGCTCATTGAACAATAAGCATACTCGAGTGCTGGAACAAAGCTATCAGTTTGACCTTGTTAATGGGCAGCAGCTTTTGCAGCGATTTATAGGTAAAACCATTACCGTCCAACAAAGTGCCGGGGATGAGTTAGTAGAAGTTAAAGGAGAACTTCTAAGCGCTGATGGCAACCTGGTCATTAAAACCGATAAGGGCAATATTCAGACTCTCAGTTATTACACTAATATCATCTTCCCAGATTTGCCAGAAGGTCTGCTCACAAAACCGACGCTTATTTGGCAGCTCAACTCCCCCACTTCCGGTAATCAAACTATCGAGCTCAGCTATCAAACTGAAGGCATGACTTGGTGGACTGATTACAATATCACGTATGATGAGACCGACACCTGTAGAATGGATTTATCGAGTTGGGTCAGCATTATCAATCAATCAGGAACCAGCTTTAACAATGCAAAATTAAAGCTGATTGCTGGTGATGTTAATCGTGTAGAGTCTGATGAAAGGGTGGTTACTGGCTCAAGAATTAAGAGAGCGGATGCTCTGTTGGAACAAGGCTTCGAACAAAAAGCTTTTTTTGAGTACCATCTATACACCTTAGGACGCCCTGCTGACTTACCCAACAACTCCACAAAACAACTTGAACTATTCCCTTCTGTTAAAGATATTCAATGTAATAAGGAATTAGTGTTTGATGCTTCAAGCCAGTTTTATAGCTATTATGGAATGAATACCAATGAAAGTTATGGCAAGAACTCTTCCGGTGACGTTAATGTCTATTTACGGTTTGCTAATGAGGAAAAAAATGCTTTAGGTATTCCCTTACCTGCAGGCAGAATCCGAGTAAACCAACGTGATACGGATGGTAGCTTGGAGTTTATTGGTGAAGATATTATTGACCACACGCCAAAGAACGAAGACGTGCTAATTAAAGTGGGAAATGCATTCGATATTAAAGGTGAACGTAAGCAAACGAACTACAGAATTGACAGTAACAATAAAGAACTTACTGAAAGCTTTGAGATAACGCTAAAGAATCATAAAGATGAAACAGTTGACGTGGTTGTCAGAGAAAACCTCTATCGCTGGTCAAACTGGAACATTACGCGTAAATCTCATGACTATAAGAAGCAAGATTCGCGCCATGTTCACTTTACGGTCAAAGTTCCCGCTAATGGAGAAACGAAAGTTACCTATACCGTTGAATATGACTGGTAAAAATTAGTTCATTCGCGTAAGAAACAAAAAAGCCACGACAGAAACCGTGGCTTTTTTGTTAGCACAGATTAGCTACGTCTACTCTGCTTCAAGCTTCGCTTTATCACCCGCTTTAATGATTGAAATATTGTCCATCTTGATATGACGACGGAAAGCTTCATTCACATCTTTAAGAGTTAAAGCCTTAAGTTTGTCTTCGTATTGCTTTGACCACTCCATGGTACGGTCAAGATCAAGATTACCGGCTAAAGTGCTGACTAAACGCGAGTCCTTAGATCGATCGATACGGTTATTCTGCAAAACACCATCACGCGCTTTATCCAGCTCTTCTTGAGTAAAGCCATCTTTTAAAGCACGTTCCAGCTCTTCTTTGAAACCTAACTCGACGCGTGGCAAGTTCTCTGGTGCAGAGATTGCATAAGCACCGAACATAGCGTTTTCATCTTTAGAGCTGGCATTGAAGAAAGAGCCAGCACCATAACTTAAACCATCTTTTTGACGCAAACGCGTTGCAAGGCGACTATTTAAGAAACCGCCACCGAAGATTTCATTTGCCATTTTAAGCGCTGGGTAGTCTGGATGCTGATCGCTAATTGCGATCTTCGTCATAGCTGCAAACGCAGCACCAGCTTTATCTGGAGTATCAATAAACTTATTGATAGCTTCTACATCTGCAACGCTTTGCTCGATACGTTGATAGCCAACATCTGCATTCCAGTCACCAAGAATATTATCTAACTGTAGTTGCAACGACTCCTCATCAAAGTCGCCCACTACAGCGATATCAGCTTCCTTGGCGCCTATAAAGTTCGAATGAAATGCTTTTAGGTTATCGACTTCTACAGCTTTAATCGCTTCAATCTGCTCTTCAATACTCATGCTATAAAGCGGATGGCTCGGGTCATAAGGATTCAAGTGCTGGCTCAACTGTCTGAAAACTTGCGATTGTGGTTGCTGCTTTTGCTGTTCAAGCGCAACAATTTGCTGCTTTTTAAGAACATCTAATTCTTTGGCATCAAACGCAGGCTTCTTAAGGACTTCTTCTACCAATGATAGTACTTTAGGTAGGTTTTCTTTCACCGTTTGAATGCGTACAGTTGCACTAGTTGCACCACCAGAAACGCTCACATTGGCTTTAAGACGATCAAACTCGGCTTGTAGCTCTTCGCGAGTATGCTTTTCAGTTCCGCGCATTAACATGCTTGAGGTCAATGAAGGGACAACTCCCGAATTACGCAAATCTTCAAGGTTACCAATATCCAGGTTGATAGTCATAACGACTGATTCACCACGTGTTTTCTTAGGTAGGAATACAACCTTTGCACCATTCGAAAGAGTTTTCTGAACGCTACGATTATCGATATTTTCATAAGAAGCATCAAAGTCTTCGCCTTGGGCAACTGCCTCTCGGCCAGTGTAGCCATCTAGCATTTTCTTAACGTCTTCTTTTTTGACTCTAACGATAGAGTCGGCGCGGTTAGGCTGTGCTTCAGGAATGAACAGCGCTAGCGTGCGGTTGTCGTCTACTAAATACTCTTCGGCCGCCTTCTGAACATCTTCTGCAGTTACTTTTTCTATGCGATCACGATTCAAGAATAGCAATCTCCAGTCACCCATGCCAACCCATTCAGTTAATTGAAGCGCAACACTTTGTGTGTTGTTGAA
>JAPHRL010000243.1 GCA_026195755.1 Kangiella sp.
ACGCGATCCACCAACCAGGGTTGCTCCACCACGCCAGCGGGTATTTGTTGAAAGGCGATTTCCAGCTCGTAAAGGGCCTCATCCCGCCCCTCGTCCACTCGCGGCGCTTGACTGGTTGGGCCGCCTTAGCCAGCGAGTATGGTCTGATTACCCTTGACGAAAAGAACCTGGCTGAAATGGCGCAAGCCGCGCGAGACAATGATAAAGACCTGATGGCAGTTGCTATCTATGACCAGAATAATCGCATCCTGGCATCGGTCGGCTCAGCGGAAATGCTGAGTGTTATGAGCATTGATAATCCCTACTCTTTGGCCAAATCAGGCTCTTCCAACAATTTGATGCGCTTCGCGCATACAGCAGAAAGCGAGCAAGGGAAATTATTCTACGCACCCATCATTTCTAAGTTCCCAGAAACCTATGAATCTTGGCAGAACTATAGTCAGGCCAATGCTCAACTTTTAGGTTATGTTACGGTCATGATGACAGACGAATTTTCTGCTATCAGTCGTTACAACACCATCCTTACGACTCTTTTCATTACCTTAATCGGACTACTCATTGGAGGCTTTTTAGCACGAAGAATGTCGATGAGCGTGACCACACCAATTGAAAAGATGGTAGAAGGCATTAACCGCATCAAAGATGGTCGCCTTGATACGCGACTCGAATCTGAAGCCAATGCAGAATTGTTAACACTGCAAGAAGGTATCAACCTTATGGCTGAAAATATGGAGCATAATCAAGAAGAGCTACAGTTGGCTGTTGATCAGGCTACTGAAGATTTACGTGAAACTCTAGAAACGCTCGAAGTTAACAACCTTGAACTGGATATTGCACGACGCCAAGCGCTCGAAGCAAGCAGGGTTAAAACTGAGTTCCTGGCTAATATGAGCCACGAAATCCGAACTCCAATGAATGGCGTTATTGGTTTTACTGAATTATTACTAAAAACTGAACTTAACAATAAACAAAAAGACTTCCTATTTGATATTAAACGCTCCGCTACCAGCTTGTTATCAATTATTGATGATATTCTCGATTACTCCAAAATTGAGGCTGGGAAAATGTCCTTTGAGCGTTATCCATTTGATTTACGCGAATGTGTCGATGACATTTTCAGAATGTTAGGCCCTAATGCTAATAAAAAAGGCATCGAACTGGTTTCATTAATTTATTCAGATGTGCCCAAAGCTCTATTAGGCGACCCGATTCGAATCAAACAGATCATTACTAACCTACTCAATAATGCCATTAAATTTACCAAGTCCGGCAGTGTTGAGCTTTATGCAGAAGTTGAGTCTGAAAACAAAAAAGGACTGAAGCTTAAAGTTCAGGTTAAAGACTCTGGCATTGGCCTGACACAAGACCAGCAACGCAACCTGTTTAAAGCCTTTAGTCAGGCTGACAGTTCAACAAAACGCGAGTTTGGTGGCACAGGTTTGGGGCTGGTTATCTCGAAATCGCTAGTTGAAAAGATGGGCGGTAACATTGGCGTGAGCAGCACTCCGGGTGACGGCTCAACTTTCTGGTTTACTCTGCAATGCGAGCGAACTGATGCTTTACCTGAGGATGGACTCACTGGCGAGTTCCTGGCGAATAAATCGGTCCTTGTGTTCGATCCCCACCCCTCCACTCGCTTATCCATTACTCAGATCCTTGAAGAGTGGAGTATGCTGGTGCGTTCCTTTGATAAAATTGATGACCTAATGACAGAAATCGATCTCTACAGTCAAAGTGGCAAAAGCATAGAACTGATTATTATTGGCGGTCAACGCTTCCGTCGCCGTCAGCAGCAGTTGGAATACATTTGCAACAAAGCACAAACCCAACTTTACTGCCCTGTCATCACTTTCACAACAGCCGGCAACGCCGACTTCCTAGAACATATGCATTCCATCGGAGTCAGTCGTGCAATGACCAAGCCAGTGACTCATCGCGCGCTCTATAACTCGCTGATAGAATTATTAAAGACTCCTGTTGCTCATTCAGATAAAGAGCCCTCTAAAACCACCATTGGTGATGCAAAATTGCTCAAGGATATATATGTGCTGGCCGTTGATGACAACCCGTCCAACTTGCGGTTAGTAACCACACTGCTACAGGATATGAATATAAAAGTGGATGCAGCAGAAGGTGGTATCCAGGCCGTGTCCTTAAGTAAAAATAAGGTCTACGATGCTATTTTAATGGATATTCAAATGCCTGAAATGGATGGCCTGGAAGCAACTCGCACCATTCGTGCCAATCGCACGAACCTCAACACACCAATCATTGCATTAACGGCTCATGCCATGGCTAGCGAACGCGAACAACTCTTAGAGGCAGGTATGGATGACTACATGACCAAACCCGTTTCTGAACAGGCATTGGTTAATTTGTTGCTCAAATGGACCCAGGCGGCTTCTGATATCAATCCAACCAAAACAGAAGAGCAAGAGCTTGAAGAAAGCAATCTGGATCAATCACTGGATTGGAGCCTAAGTTTAAAGTTAGCTAATAACAATGAGCAGCTGGCTCTTGATATGTTAAAAATGTTAGTGGACTCAAACTTTGAAACTGGCCGTAATATCCACGCGGCTTATCAGGCGCAAGATTTTGATCAATTATTACAGCACGTACATAAATTACATGGCGCCAGTTGCTACGTCGGCACACCAAAGCTAAAACACTTCAGCAATGTTTATGAGACTCGCCTCAAAAAAGAACAATACAATAAGCTTGATGAATTACATGGACAGTTATTGGCCGAGCTGGAGATTATCAACAAAGAAGCGGAACGCTTTTTAAAACCTGAAGAGCCAGAACATTCGAATAGTTAAAGGCTGAAAATACAAAGGGACTATGCAGTCCCTTTTTTTATGCGATAGTTTTAACCTGGATGGTGGGAGATTCCTGAGATGGGACTTCATCAACTATCGTTCCATTCAAGTAACCATTTTCTGTATCGACACTATCGATCTTGGTACTCAAAATACAACGCTCAGGACTTAAACCTGCGGGCACCTCTACAGCAATTTTATGATAGTTTGGGGTATAGCCAAAATATCTCTGATGACCATCTTCAGTAAATTGATTTGAGCTTTCCCAAAGCACTGGAACGACCAACCCCACTTGGCGCTCAAGTTCTTCTATTTTTAGCTGAGCAGCTAACTGGTGCAGTCTATGGCTACGCTCTTTCTTAATCTCTTTACTGATTTTACCCGGTAGTCGAGCGGCTTTAGTACCCTCACGATCGGAGTAAGTAAAAATATGAATATGGCCAAACCCGACTGCTTCAATGTACTGCATGGTTTGTTCGAACTCTTCATCGGTCTCGCCAGGAAAACCGACAATCACATCCGTGGTCACATTGAAGCCTGCAACTTGCGCCCTTGCCTGCCGGACTAGCTCGCCAAACGAGGAGGTTTTACAGCGACGAGACATCCGTCTAAGAACAGTATCAGCCCCACTTTGTATGGGTAAATGCATGTGTGGCATCAATCTAGGGTTAGCAAACAACTCAAAAAAGTTTTCACCCAGGTCCCATGGTTCAACAGATGCGAATCGAATGCGTGGCATATCAGTTTCGTGCAGTATAGTTTCCACTAACTCATATAAGCTTGAATCTAAATCAGAGCCATAACCACCAACATGAACACCTGCTAACACAATTTCCTGCACACCTTCTGCATGCAACTGATTCACTTCATCCACTAAATCCTGAATGGTTCGACTACGCTCTTCGCCGCGCGCCACTGTCACGATGCAATAGGTGCAGCGATAGCGACAGCCGTCTTGGATTTTAATAAAAGCTCGCTCGCGATTACGCGCAAATAAGGCGCTCTCTCCTGGCTCAGTGGCAAACTCTGGCATCGCAGGGATATCAAGAAGTTGCTTGGCTTGTTCTACCAAAGCATCTTTATCTTCATTCGCAACCACAAGATCAACACCCATAATCTGAGCAACTTCTTCAGGCTCTAATGAAGCATAACAACCTGTGACAACCTTGCGAGCTTGTGGATTGGCGCGATGGAAACGGCGCACTGTTTGACGGGATTTACGTGCAGCTTCGGCGGTTACTGCACAGGTATTTAATACAATTAAATCCGCATCATCGACTTCTGATGTCAAAGACAAGCCCAAGCGCTGGAATGAATTCGCCCAGTTTTGGAGCTCCGCCTCATTCAGCCGACACCCTAATGCACTTAAATGTACCTGCATAAACACCTGTCTCGTATTACTCACTGTGGCAGAGAACAAACATCTCTAGGCCTATAAAATTGGGCGCTAATTGTACAGTTTCTAGCCGTTATTGGCACCCTATTTTCCATGAGATTTCCTTCATGGCATTAAAAAAGGCGTCCTAAGACGCCTTTGATATTCAATAAATGGTCTATTTTTCAACAGTATGCAAATGCACATCTCGTTGAGGATAGGGGATACTGATATTGTTGGCATCTAATGCTTTCTTAATAGCTTCGAGGTTTTCAAAATAAACTCCCCAGTAATCAGCACCGTTAGCCCATACACGAAGCGTGAAATTAACCGAGCTATCAGCTAGTGCAGACACTGCTATAAAAGGAGCAGGCTCTTTATGAATACGGTCGTCTTTAGCGATAACCGCTAGTATCACATCTCGGGCAGTATCAATATCATCGTCATAGCCAATCCCAATTGTAAAGTCGACACGACGAGTGGGCTGTGTGCTGTAGTTAATCATTGAGCCGGTAGAAATAGGTGAATTTGGAATGATGATGGTCTTATTGTCTGGAGTCGTCAGAATGGTATTGAAAATCTGAATCTCTTTGACCGTTCCTGAATGCCCCTGCATTTCAACATAATCTCCAACTCGATATGGACGTATAATCAATAAAATAACGCCTCCCGCGAAATTTTGCAGGGTACCAGACAAAGCTAAACCAATCGCTAAACCGGCAGCACCAAGCATCGCAACGAATGTTGTCATTTGAATGCCGAGCATACCAATAACAGTGATGACCAGCGCAGCTTTGAGCAAAATACCTATCAAGCTAACCAGGAAACGCTGTAAAGTGACATCGAAATTTTTCTTTTGAAAGCCTTTACGAACGGCATTGACGATCATGCGAATAATGATCAAACCGATGACCAGCACTACCAGCGCTGATATCACTTTTGGCGCATAATCGAGCATTACTTGCCAACTGCTTTCAGCAAAACTTGTCAACTGCTCTGTGTCCACGGGTAATTGCATGTTAACCTCTTGATTTCAAAATTATTAATTACTGCGATACATTCTATAGAAGTCCATGAATAGATTCTAACTTAAGGTAAAAATTTTACATAAACGTCACGAATTCAGCAAAAGTTCAGACTATTACTAGTATCACTGTTAGTGACGTGCAAAAATCAACCAACACTGCGAACCATTTAAGGACAACAGTATATGTATAAGCAAACTTCACTCCTATTGGCAGGATTTGCCATGTTAAGTTTATCCGCCTGTAGTACCGTTCAACCTGCAGAAGTTGACAGTAAGCTAACAGCTTGGCAAGGCGCGGATATTGAAACGATTATTCAAACTTGGGGGCTACCAACAGGTGAGCAACAAGTTAATGATTTGACCTATGCGGAATGGAATACCAGGGACATCAAAAATAAGCCCTCTATGCGGGTCGGGGTCGGTGGCTTTGGTGGCAACTTCTTTGGCAGTATTGGCACCACTTTGTTTGGTGGTCGTAAAGAAGTTCACTGTCGGGTGCAAGTGGGTTATAACCAGGAAGGTCGTGTCGTGGCGTCTAACTGGACCGGAGATGCTGAAGCTTGCGACGCAGCTATCCCTGAGCGAAAGTCCTGATAAGAGTCAACTTCTATTTAGAGGCATATCAGACTCAAGCCAAACGCTCAAAATATTGAATCATGAGCTGTAACTCGGGAACGTTATAATAATCGTTAATATCAGGCTTATAAACTGCCCGTATTTTTTGCGCGGGCTGTGATAGCCACTCTTCAACATCAATCCTGAAAGCGATTGCTGGAATGGGAGTTTGCTGGTCGCAGGCCTGTAAAGTTAACTTCAAATGATTCTCTCCAACAATGCGATGATTCAATACTATAAACTCGCCATCAAAAGCCGGCTCCGGAAAGCCCTGTCCAAAGGGCCCGGCTAACGCCAGCTCATGAGCGGTATCAATCGTCATGTCTTCTTGCTTTAACTCACCGTCTGTTTCAATCACATCCTCAATCATCTTACCATTAAGCAAATCAGCCACTGCCTTTTCAAAAGCCCTCTGAAACTTCTCCAAATTATTCAGGGGCATGGATAAACCTGCAGCCATCGCATGACCACCAAATTTCTCAACTAATTGCGGGTGCCGACTATCGACCAGCGCCAGAGCATCTCGAATATGCACTTCTTTAACCGAACGTGCAGAACCCTTAATACTCACCTCATCGGCATTGGCAAACACAATACAGGGCTTGTTTACTTTCTCTTTGATTCGAGAGGCCAACAACCCCACCACCCCTTGGTGCCAATGTGGTTCATACAAGCAAACTGAATGGTCAAACTCACCAGTATGCCAATCAACCTCTTCCAGTTTTGAAAGCGCCTCATCTTGCATATCCTGCTCAACTTGGCGGCGGTCGCTGTTTAAACTGTGTAAGATTTCTGCCAGTTCTTTTGCCGCGCCTTCATCCTCCGCCAGCAAACACTCAATCCCCACTGACATATCATCCAGTCGCCCAGCAGCATTGAGACGGGGGCCAACTGAAAAGCCTAAATCTGTAGCCGTTACCTTTGCCAACTGCCTTTTGGCAAGTTTCAATAAAGCCTGAATTCCTGGTCGGCAACGACCTGCTCGAATCAATTTCAAACCATTGTGAACCAATAAACGATTATTTGAATCCAAAGGCACAACATCAGCCACAGTCCCCAGGGCAACGATATCAAGATAGTGTGCCAAATTAGGCTCTTCAATAACTTGCGACTCAAACCAGTTGTCTTCTCGCAAACGAGCTCTTAAAGCTAGTAAGACATAAAAAACGACCCCCACACCAGCCATATTTTTGCTAGGAAATATATCTCCCGGCTGATTGGGGTTCACAATAGCATTAGCTTGCGGTAGTTCATCACCAGCTAAGTGGTGATCGGTAATCAGTACTTTAATTCCCGCTTGTTGCGCAGCTGAAACGCCAGCGATGCTCGAAATGCCGTTATCCACAGTTACAATCAGGTCGGGCTTTAACTCCTTGGCGACTTCGATCAACTCTGGTGACAAGCCATACCCAAACTCAAAACGATTAGGGACCAGATAGTCCACATGCTTAGCACCAAAAGCAGTCAAAACCAGTTTTGCCAAAGCACTACTGGTCGCACCGTCAGCATCAAAATCGCCGACGACCAGTATTCTTTGCTGCTCTGTTATAGCTTCAGCCAGCAAAGCCACCGCTTCATCCATACCTTTTAAATCATGATATGGAAGCAACCGAGCAAGAGAGTAATCAAGCTCAGCGGAAGCCTGTATGCCACGATAGGAATAGACTCGGTTTAATACTGAGCTGGAGGTTATAGGCTTGATACCTTCCTGTGACGAACGTTGCCGAATAATTTTTTTCATAATATTTGTTAATTACCGAATTGACACTTTGATCCAGCGTTCAATGAATTGCTATTATAGGTATTCATTACAGCAGATAAAAATCAATCATGGACTTTTCTCTGGATAACACTCCTGGACGGTATAAGATTAAATCCTATGACTCAGGGGCTATTATCATTAATGATGCGACATATCAGGACCCAATTGTATTGGGACTTGAACACTTGCAGGACAATATACTGCCA